>JBNKOV010000750.1:0-3235 GCA_050294955.1 Holophagae bacterium | reverse complement strand
GCCACCCGAAAGTCATCCAATTGGTTTCCGACAGCCTGCGTTATTGGGCGGGTGAAATGGGGGTTGACGGGTTCCGCTTCGATCTTGCAACCGTTATGGGAAGGGAAGAGGGTCACTTCGATTCTGGTGCTGGTTTCTTTGACGTTATTGGTCAGGACCCATTACTTGGAAGACTCAAACTCATTGCTGAGCCTTGGGATGTTGGGCCAGGCGGGTATTGCCTTGGCAAGTTTCCCGCTGGTTGGTCTGAATGGAACGATAAAATGCGAGACGCGGTGCGTCGATTTTGGCGCGGCGATCCGGGCATGCTGCCCGAGTTGGCGGCCAGACTCCACGGATCGGGCGACATCTTCGAAAAAAGCGGTCGCCATCCCGCTGCATCCATTAACTACGTCGCTTGTCACGACGGCATGACCCTCAATGATCTCGTGACCTACAACTATAAACATAACAACGTCAACGGAGAAAATAATCAAGACGGACACCTGCCCACCCTCTCTTGTAATTACCAGGTGGAAGGACCTACAGCCAACGAAGCCATCAACCAGCTCAGACGCCGACAGCGACGCAACATGCTGGCTACCATCTTCCTGGCCCAGGGCACACCCATGATATTGATGGGAGATGAGTTGGGCCGCACTCAGCAGGGCAATAACAACGCCTACTGCCAGGACAACGAAATCTCTTGGATGAACTGGTCACAGGGAGTCGAAGAACAAGCGTTTATGCGGTTTGTGGGCCGGTTGGTTCAATTGCGCAAAGACTATCCCGTGCTTAAGAGGAACCGTTTTGTGCATGGTCGCCAACGATCTCCTGAGTCCGGATTTGCTGATTTAGCCTGGTTTAACTCC
Source organism: Holophagae bacterium (assembly GCA_050294955.1). Classification (GTDB taxonomy): domain Bacteria; phylum Acidobacteriota; class Holophagae; order Acanthopleuribacterales; family Acanthopleuribacteraceae; genus JBNKOV01. The sequence continues at coordinate 2,384 of JBNKOV010000750.1, read as the reverse complement.
CATGGCGGACCCATGACCTCGCGGGATTGGGAGAATGGAACCAGGAAAGATCTGGCCATGGTGCTTGCCGGAGATGTGGAAAGCGGTCTGAAATGGGAAAAGCCAGAAAAATCCCATACGCTTCTGGTTGTATTCAATGCAGAGGATCGCAAAGTTGAGTTTACGACACCCTCTGCCAGGTCCTCTCATTACTGGCAAAATCTGCTCGACACCTGGTCGCCGGAAATGGCCAGTGGAGCAATTGAAATAACTGCTGGTCAGCGGTTTGTCGCAGAACCGCGAACCGTTTATATCTTCTTACTTTGTCAGGGACTTCCTGTAACCCAAAGGAGTGGCTCTCATGTTTCCTAGAGAAAGCGGCATTGTGCTGCATCCAACATCATTGCCCGGCGCCTTTGGAATTGGTGAAATTGGGCCTCAGGCGCGCTGGTTCGTGGACCAGTTGAAGGATATGGGGCAACACCTCTGGCAAGTTCTTCCATTGGGGCCAACCAGCTATGGAGATAGCCCCTATCAGTCCTTGTCCACTTTTGCAGGCAATCATTTGTTGTTGAGTTTTAAAGATTTACTAGAAAATGGTCTGCTTGACCCCAGCTATCTTTCAGACTATCCCGAACTGGATCCCGTCCGAATCGATTACGGACATGTCATCTGGCTGAGGAACAACATCTTCAAGAAAATGTGCGCCGATTTCAACAATCGGGCCTCTTTTGAAATGAAACAGGATTACCGTCAGTTTTGCGATGAAAACAAGGACTGGTTGAAAGATTATGCCTTATTCGTTTCCTTAAAAGAAAAGTTCGGAGGCAAGCCCTGGGTGGATTGGCCAAAGGCGTTGGCCAGCAGAGACGAACAGGCCCTTTCAGAGGCTCGCAAAACGCTTGCGGCGGAATTGGAAGCAGCATCCATTCTTCAGTTTCTATTTCATGAGCAATGGCGCAAACTAAAAGAGTACACAAACAAACAACAAATCAAAATAATTGGGGATATCCCTATTTTTGTAGCCCACGACAGTGCGGATGTGTGGGCCAGACCTCACCTTTTTCATCTCGATGACGAAGGCTATCCAACCTCCATCGCAGGCGTGCCGCCAGATTATTTCAGCCCAACCGGACAGCGATGGGGAAATCCTTTGTATCGTTGGGATCTCATGGAGCGGGACAACTTCGAATGGTGGGTGCGCCGTATCAGGAAATCTCTGGAAACAGTGGATATCCTGCGCATCGACCACTTTCGGGGTTTCGAGGCATACTGGGAGATTCCTGCGGCTGAAGAAACAGCCATTCATGGAAAGTGGGTCAAGGGGCCAGGCCTCAAGCTTTTTAAAACCATCAAAGAGAATTTGGGAGCGGCCCCCATCATTGCTGAAGACCTTGGAATTATTACGGATGAAGTGATCGCCCTACGTGATCGCACCGGGTTCCCGGGCATGAAGGTGCTCCAATTCATTGCGGCCAATTCCCATATTGAACCTGGCGATAAACCAGAGAATTTTTCTAGAAACAGCGTGTGTTACACCGGAACACACGACAACGACACCACCGTAGGTTGGTACAACCAAATTAAAGCGGCGTCTGTTGGGGAAACCCAAGGACCACTACAAAATTTGCATCAATTCCTGGGCGGCGAAAGTTCCCAGATTCATTTCGACATGATCCGTACTGCGCTCCAATCCAGGTCCAATACCGTACTCATTCCCTTGCAGGATGTTCTGGGTATGGGATCGGAGTGTCGATTAAACTTCCCGGGGCGACCCGAGGGCAACTGGCAATGGCGATTTACGCCGGAACAGATCACAGAGGAGACAAAGGTTCAACTGCGGGAGATGACTCGGGCCTCGGGCCGCAGCCGCGATTGACACCTATCGGCGGATCACCGAATTCGCCATATGCATAAATTGAGGGATTGGATATGTTAAAAGAAAAGCCCCTTGTCAATTTCGATGAAGATTTGACCCAACCTTGCGACAGCGATCCTGACTTCTGGCCAGAGCTGCTGTGTGAGAGAGAGACCCACTATGTCAGTCAAAACGACTGCAATTTTCTGGTGCGTTCCGTACCAGGTTGCAATGTGGCCCAATGGCTGACACAACCTGATGAACGGATTCCCGTTCTCAAACCCATGCATGTAACTGGGAGAGAAGCCGACACTTCGTTCCTTGTAACCCGCATGCCTCACGGGGCTATGCCCCTTGCCCGGTTCCTGGAGGAGGAAACGGGCGCCGAGGTTCAACTCCGGGAGGCGTTGGTGGTGCTTCTCGCCCACCTTCACCTCTCTGGATTCCATTTCCAGATTGGCGCGCAACCCGAAATTGTCGTTCTAATTAAAGAGAAGGGGCTCCATGCCTATCTCGCGAATCCTGAGTCGGGTGTATTGGAAGAAGA
>JBNKOV010000749.1:0-3238 GCA_050294955.1 Holophagae bacterium | reverse complement strand
TTCATAGGCGAGGATGCCAAAACGGTAGATGTCGGAACGACCATCGAGGTCCTTTCCCCGAAGCTGCTCGGGAGAGGCGTATTTAGGCGTACAGGCAATTTCAACCTTGCTCTTTTTCTCGGTCGTTTCCTGATCAAGCGTTTTGGCCAGGGTGGCGATGCCGAAATCCATAACCTGAACGTGGCCGTCAGGGGTGATCATCACATTGTCAGGCTTTACATCTCGATGAATGACCCCTTTCTTATGAGCAAAAGCAAGGGCCTTAACGATTTCACTCATAATGTGCAGACAATCTTTGACCGACGTGTTCTTTTTCGAGCGAATCCAACGGGTTAAAGTCTCTCCTTCCACATATTGCATGGTGAAGTAGATTAACCGCTCGGGGTGACTCTTCAAAATGCCTGTTGGGAAATTGAGAAAGTCTTCGTACTGTTTTTCAAAAAGCTCGCCCACCTCATAGACAAACACAATATTGGGGTGATTGAACTGGGCGGCAATCTGCGCTTCACATAAAAAGTTGTAGCGGGCCGCCTCAACCTTGGAAAAATCTTCATTGAGAACCTTCATGGCCACGGGCCGCTTCAATGCGTTGTCCTCAACCAGGAATACCGAGGCAAATCCACCCTTGCCCACCTGTTTTTCGAACTTGTATCTGGTGCCCTTGATAATGTTAAGGCTGCTGGCCGCAGTAGAAAAGGCCATGGTGGCATTGGCCTTTTCCGCCTGAATCTCTTCGCCGGAAGGTGTGGAAACCTCCTCGCCTCGCAAAACCGCTTTCAACCCGGCAATCCCGTCTGTGTCAAAGGCCTCTTGAAAAAGGTGATAGAGTTCGTCAAACGCCCTTGGCGCATTGATAATCTTCAAGTTCAGTTTTAGAACCCCTGCGCCCCGGTCCTGAATAGGCTGGCGCTGAGCCTCGGTCACCATGAGATCTACTGTGCCTCCTTGAGGATCCAGTAGCTGAACCTGGTATTGAGCTTCTTTGTGGAAGTCCTCAAACGTGAGCAAAAGCATGGCCTGACGGCTAATCCACAGGGTTTTGCAGAAGAAGCTCCTTGAGCCAATAAAAAGGCTGGCGGGCATCTCGCAGGGAATGGGTCGGTCGGACGCTTCCTCATCGTGATACACGGTGTCCAGTCTTTTGTGAGATACCCCTGGTTTGGTTTCACCTGTGTGACTGAGATCTGCGGTTTCCAATTGGTCTTCGGGAACTGTTGCGGCGCCATCCGCCGATTGAGTGGCAGTCTGGGCTTCGATTGTTTTTAAATCTGGATCTGAATGTTGGCTCAAACCATCCGGTTTGCCGGAGGAGGACATTTCCGGGCTTGCTTCGCCCGGCAGGGTTCCTGGCAGACTGGATCGGGCTGTCACCTCTCGAAACTGCTTCAGCATGGCAATTTGGTTTCGAACGCGAGCGATAGTGACAACCGGGTCTAGAGGCGTGGTAATGCAGTCGTTCACGCCCAGTTGAAATCCCTTCACAATCAGTTGGGGTTCTGAGGCAGGGGCGAGCAGGATTAGCGGCATCTCGAACCTGGAATGGGTATTTCTGATTTTTTCGATTAACTCGAATCCGTCTCGATCATTGAGATGGGGGCTGATGAGGATTAGATCGAAAAATATTTTCTTCAGATGCCAGATCATCTCTTTGGCCGAATCGGCGCCAAAAACGGGTTGGTCCAACCGGTCCTTGATCATACTGGTCAGGAAATGTCTGAAAGTTTTATCGGCGTGAACCACTAAAATCATACAAAGATCTCAAACTTCATTAGGTCTTGCGAGCTGCCGGGGAGAACAGCGCTCAATTCAGATCAATACGCCTCAAGGCGTGCTCTATTTTAAAAAGGGTCAGTGAAGAACCTGGTTTTCACTTTTTCGACGACCTGAACTTAGTGCTACAGTTACTTTGATAATGACCTCCGATCCAAATTGCGGAGGAAAAAGGAACCAAGGCGCGAGACTCATCTCACTATTATACGACGCCTGTCTTGATTCTACCCTGTTAAAAGCGGGAAAGCCAATGATAAATGAATGTTTTTGAGGAATGAAATAAGAAACAAACCCGACTGTTGTCGCCCTTTTTCGCCAAAAACCACAACCGTCTGAAACCCGTGTTTGCGTTGCTTCGAGAATTTTCAAAATAAGGCGCCAAAAATGGATTTTTACCTAGGTGTAAACTGACGAAAAGTAGCAGAGGGGCTCCTCCACGACGTTTAGACGGGTTGATTTTACGTTGCAGGGGTTGACCTGACCCATTCAGCCTGTTAAAAGATACCAGCGGAGGGGCGCCGCATAAGGGGACACACATGAATATTACCAATGAGACGGTGCAGCGTTACGCAAAGCTGGCCAATCTGGAGTTCAGCGGAGAAGAGGCTGACATCATGGCTCATCAACTCGGCGACATTCTCGATTATGTTCATAAAATATCGGAATTGAACCTGGGGGATGTTCCGGCTACCGAGCGGGTTTTCAATACCATATTGCCTAAAAGAGAAGACGTGGTCCAACCCTCCCTGGGCCAAAAAGCGGCGTTGCAAAATGCCCCGGATCAGGAAAGCGGGCATTTTCTGGTTCCCAAAGTAATTAACGTGAAGTAGGGGCTGGCCATGTTGCAAAAAACGACCGCAGAGTTGCTTAAGGCGTTAGAGTTAAAAGAAATCACGGCTCAGGACTTGACCCGCGCCAGCTTAGACCGCATCCAGGCTGAAAATGACCGAATAGGCGCCTTTCTTTCCATAGACGAGGACGGCGCGCTTGCCGCCGCTGTCGAAGTGGACCGTAAACGGGAAGCGGGTGAGCCGTTAGGGCCCCTGGCGGGCATCCCCATTGCCATTAAAGACAATATCAACCAGAAGGGGCGGAAGACAACATGCGCATCCAAATTTATGGCGGATTTTGTAAGCCCTTATAATGCAACAGTTATTGAGCGCCTACAAAACGCAGACGCCATTCTTGTAGGGAAAACCAATCTCGACGAGTTCGCCATGGGTTCCAGCACCGAACATTCCGCCCTGATGGTTACCAAGAATCCAGTAAACACGGATTATGTGCCAGGCGGCAGTAGCGGCGGATCCGCAGCAGCAGTCGCGGCGGATATGACCCCGCTCTCCCTTGGTTCCGACACGGGCGGGTCCATTCGCCAACCCGCCTCCTTTTGCGGTCTGGTTGGCCTTAAACCCACCTATGGCCTGGTTTCCCGTTATGGTCTAGTCGCCTTTGGGTCCAGCTTGGATCA
>JBNKOV010000748.1:0-3240 GCA_050294955.1 Holophagae bacterium | reverse complement strand
GTGGTGAGCTTGATATAGGCTTCGTTAATCAACTCGGTAGCGCATAAATTGGCGCCTTCTTTCCCGCGCAAAGCGCTTGACGCGAGTTGTCGCAAGTCTTGCATCGTAGCGGGAATCAGCTCTTGGATGGCGTGATCCTCCCCAGCCTGCCAACGATCCAGCAACATGGTAACTGTACGCATAACCGCTCCCGGTTCAACCCTATCCGAAGCACAGCCCTCGCTGAAATTTGGCTTCGCAATGCGAAGGAGGGATCCCATTCCTGCCGATTTTTATTCTATCAGCAGGCGGCGTGTAATAAAAAAAATATTCTGTGTCCCTTTTTGCTCTTCTGAAACGTTGGGGTATTGATGTGGGTAATCCCACGAGCTTTCACTTATGGAGTTGATGTTTTGTTGAAAAAGATTTTTTGTATCACTGTCGCCACCCTGATGCTCTCCGCCTGCGGCGGCCAGGAATCCGTTGGCGATGACGCCATGAAAAAGATCGAAAAGGGCTTGGACCAAAAGACCAAATCCGGGGGCGCCGCAGCAGCTTCCCTGCTCACGGCCCAAATCATTGCAGACGCATTGGATATTGACGCAAGCATTGTCGCGCAAAGCTCCAACTCCCAACGCTTTGTTGGATACCGTTGGGAGAAGGCCGATAAAGAGGCCATTAATGCTAAAATAGAAGAGAACATGAAAGAGTATTTCACCAAACGGGTGACCAACCCCAGTCTCCCCATGCCCGCCATGCCCTCCACGGAAAATGACGTATCACTGGCCACCAATACCTTCGACAACGCCAAGATGGCGGCGACCAGTTTCAAGGGTCATGTGGCGAAAATGAAAGAGGGCGTGAAGGTGGAGTCCCAAGGGGAGAGCTACTCCTTTAAAATCATCTACGACCAACCCGTGGAGGGCGTGGGCGCCCAGGCGGCTTGGAGCACGGGCCACCACCAACTGGCTGTGCAACACAAGGACATGATGATGTTCCTCACCGTTAAGGTGTCGGACGACAAGGATTTGGAGCTGGCCAAAAAGATCATGAACGCTATGCTGGCCAAATATTAGGCGCTGGGGGACTATTGTGAATCGTATTCTTTTTTTGGTTTCTCTCCTGTGTTTGAGTTGCCTGCTCCAGGCTCAATCTTTTAAAAGCGCGCCCGATCAGGCCTTGACGGGCCAGCCCATTACGGTGACCTGGCAGGGTGAACACCACAGCAGCGCCTATCTCACCGTGGTGAAACCCAACGACGCGCCGGGTCACTACACGGAATGGTCCTACTTGCGGGACGGCAATCCCATTACCCTCTACATGCCCCCGCAGCCCGGCTCCTACGAGCTGCGTCTGGTGCATGATGACGAGGGTCGCGTTCTCGCCCGAAAGCCCATTGAGATTAAACAGGCTAAGGCGTCTATTTCCGCCCCTGCTTCTGTGGATATGGGCGGGAAGATTTCCATACAGTGGCAGGGTCCGGACTTTCCCAAGGACTACCTCACCCTGGTTCCTGTTGGCGCGGCCGATGGTGAATACGGGGCCTACGTGGAGACGGTTGAGGGGAATCCCACCAGCCTGCCCGCGCCTGCTGAGCCGGGCGCCTACGAGATTCGCTATGGTCTGGGTCGCACCAATACCGTTCTCGCCCGGAGCGCGATAACCGTTGGGGCTGTGGCTGTGGAGCTGAATGCGCCGACCGTGGCTCAGGTGGGCTCCAAGATTCAGATCCACTGGAAGGGCACGGACAACCCGAAGGACTATATCACCGCAGTTCCCGCTGATGCGCCGGATAGCGAATGGGACAATTATGTGGAGTTGAGCAGCGGTTCGCCCGTTGATCTGTTGATGCCGGATCAGCCCGGAGACTACCAGTTGCGTTATGTTTCCGCCGATGGCAAGGTTCTGGTCCGCAAGCCTCTCAATCTTACGGATGTGTCGGTGACTTTGGATTTCGAGGCGCCCCAGGCGGGGAAACCGCTAGAGGTGTTTTGGACGGGTCCTGGCATGGAAAAGGACTTCATTCTTCTCGAACGCAAAGTGAGCGACGTGCGTTGGGAATACGTGACGGGCGAGCCTGTGAGCAAGGGCAGTCCCCTGGCTATTGAGTTGCCCAAGGTTGGTGGCGACTATCGCTTGGGTTACTATCTGGCAGGCGGTCGGATGGCGGCTCACAAACCACTGACGTTCAACGGCGTCGCGGAGCCCGGCTCACTTCGGGTTTTCTCCGAGCCCGGGGGCTCTCAGTCCGAGGCTGGCGTCTATCAATCTGAAACTGCCGTGGTTGTCGTGCTGGACGCTTCCGGGTCCATGCTCAAACGAGAAGGGCGTAAGCGTCGCATGGATACGGCTAAAGAGGCCCTCGCCAGTCTGCTGGGAGGACCGCTTCAAGAGGGCGCGCCTTTCGCCCTTCGGGTTTTCGGGCATCGGGAAGCCGGTTCATGCGCCACGGATCTTGAAATTCCCCTGGGTCCCCTCAACCTGAGCGCGGCCCGGGCTTCCATCTCCCGCATTATGGCCAAGAACATGGCCAAAACGCCCATTGGCGCTTCTCTGGACAAAGTAGCTGAGGATTTATACGGCCACGAGGGCCGCGCCATGGTGGTGTTGATCACCGACGGCGAGGAAACCTGTGGCGGCGACGCTGCTGCGGCCATCCAACGTCTCCGCAAAAGCGGGATTGATGTTCGGGTGAACATCGTGGGTTTCGCCATCAACGAGCCCGGTTTGAAGCAAACCTTCCGCAACTGGTCTCAGCTTGGCGGCGGCCGATTTTTTGACGCAGCCGAGCATCAGCGATTGGCTTCTCAACTGAATGAGGCAGTGAACCCCGTTTACATCATCCACGATGGCAACGGCGTGGAAGTCGCAAGGGGTCAGGTAAACGGCGCCTCCCTGCCGCTGAACCCCGGAACCTATCAATTGATCCTGGGTCATGGCCGTCACACCATCCAAATCAAGGCCGGTGAAGAAACCGCCCTACGTCTCTAAATCCATGGGGCCGGAACACGCAAAAGGGAAAAAACCACCCCAGCCTCCGGCCCCATGTCCGTCACCCTGCCGAGAAGAAATGCGATCACCAGCATCCTAAAAATAGGTTTCGGATCTTCGGGCCTTAAAATGACAGAGTTGCGAACTCCCAAAAGAACCACAACAAAAGCCACTCGGGAGTATGTGGCATCCTGTTTTCATTTTCACCGGTTACCTTGAAAATTTCCCAGCCTATTCGGCTGGAGAGCACGCCTGTTCATGGGGAGCCTC
>JBNKOV010000747.1:0-3245 GCA_050294955.1 Holophagae bacterium | reverse complement strand
CCACCCGCCAGACAACGACTTCCTGGCCGATCTCGCCCATCAATGGGAAGAAGCAACGAAACCGGCCAGCGACGCTGGAATAAGGGTAGTTAACATGCGAATTGGAGTCGTGCTGTCTCTTGAAGGCGGAGCGCTGGCCAAAATGCTGACGCCATTTCGCTTCGGCCTAGGCGGCCGTGTTGGCAGTGGCAAGCAATACTTGAGTTGGATAGAAATCAACGATCTCGCCGCGTCCATACTTCACTGCATGGACCATGATCAACTCAGCGGACCTGTCAATTTAGTGGCGCCATCCCCAGCAACCAACAAACAATTTACCAAGGCGTTAGGCAGGGCGTTGGGGCGCCCGACAATGGTTCCCCTGCCCGCCTTTATCATAAGCCTTGTATTTGGTGAAATGGGCCGTTCCGTCCTATTAGGCGGAACCCGAGGATCTAGCGCCAAACTAGAAGAATCTGGCTTCCAATTCCAACATCCCGACTTGGACAGCGCCTTAAACGCCCTTTTGAAGGACCATGGCTGACCATGGGTCATTTAAAGGGATGAGCAAAACTCCGAACTTTACAAAGTCTGCCTGACAGGGCTTGAATAATCAGTTTTTCCGAGCCTTGAACACCTGAAATAGCAAGTTTTCCAGTGGTGCTGGAGTGGATTCCGGAACCAGCCTCCACATCCAAAACCAAATAAAAAGTTGCATGATTTAAGTCAGATCCGGTTAATTGACCGGAGCCTGTTGTTTCTAGAATGCTCCCATCATCAAATCGGAAGGTAACCGACCAGAGCAGATTGACCATCGTTCTGGAATCAGGGCTGCCATTGACATTGGTCACCGTATTCAACAGCAAGGGTCCCAGCGGCTTGATTAGGATGTCAGCCTGGCGATCCTCATCGTTAAAGGCTAAAGTGACCGAGGCGCGGAAGCCCCCTTGAAGATAGGTGGGTTCATTGGATTCCAGGCGGTCAGCAGTGATGGATTGTGATGCAAGATCCACATAGTAGCAATCGCCTGCGAAGGACGAAATGGTGAAAGGGCATAAAAAGGCGCACAGAATCATACTGAGTCGAAACCTCATGAGTTTTCTCCTGATTTTTAAAGTGGGAAAATCGAAAGACCTGTTGCCAGGCATGCACTTTCAGACGAACCAGCGACCGAAATGGTCTAAAATTTTTAGAACTTCATGAACGCTTCCAAATGCGAAAAACCATAACAGATCCCGTTGACCGACAGGGATTATAAATGAGATGATAGACTACGCGACGGGCGTAGGAGGTCTACCCTTAAAATGGAACCGGATCCCAACTTTCTGTTTCAATCCATGGATGCGCTTTCGGGACGCGGCATCCTTGTCCCCACTTTTTACAAGAAGCTATTCGAGAATTACCCAACCATCCAAGCGCTTTTCAAAAATTCAGATATGGCGATGTTGGAAGAACACATGCTTGACACGCTTGTTTTTGCAATACACAATATAAAACACCCTGATATTCTGGACAAGGCTCTATCGGAGATTGGACAAAGACACCCTAAATATGGCGTAAAGCTTCAACATTTCCCGCTATTTTCAGAAGTCATGGTGGACACCCTGAAATCTTTAACGGGTAAAGCTTGGACTTCAAACCATGAAACCCAATGGCGAGAGGCTCTTGACCGAGTAACCCAATCAATGATTAAAGGTTTTGGCGGAAATTTTAATGGAGAGTCGGTTTCAGTCCAGAGGTAATCCTCCTTTTAAACGCTCGTAGTTTCTGCATATTTATGGCATTTTTCCTGGGAGGAATTTCAACCGCATCCTGCAAAAATTCACGCTAGAAAAGGTCATATCGCTTAAATGACCAGGAACTCTGCCAAATCTTGCTTAATTATAATAAGCCACTGCCTTTGCAGTATTAAAAGCAATTTTCAAGGGCCTGACCAAGACATTCGCTCCCGAACGTCCCGAGAAAACCCTACCTTTTTATTGATGCTTTTTAGAGCGTGTTGCCCTAAAATACCACTGATTGAACGGCGAAAGAGGGAGAAGCCATGACTAGACAGAAACCGGAAATATTAGACGCCACCCAGGCAGTCAGAAAAATCCAAAGAGGTGGCCGCATCATCATTGGCTCAGGATGTGCTGAACCCCAATACCTTGTGCGGGCGCTCGTCTCGGAAGCAGACCATTTCAGGGACAACGAAATTGTGCATCTCATGACCATGGGCATCGCGCCTTATGCAGAACCAGAGTATAGCCAAAACTTCCGCCATAATGCGTTTTTTGTTGGTCCCAATGTTCGGAAATCCGTCATGACTGGCGTCTCCGACTACACTCCCATCTTTCTTTCCGAAATCCCCCACCTCTTTAAATCAGAGCAAATGCCCATTCATTGTGCGCTGATCCAGGTTTCGCCTCCAGACAGCGAGGGCATGGTTTCCCTGGGAGTGAGTGTCGATATTGTGATGTCCGGGGTTCTGAGCGCCGACATCATCATAGCCCAAATGAACGTCAACATGCCGGAAACCCTGGGACAATCTAAAATTCCCCTTAATTCTATCGACTACCTCGTCAAAATGGATGAACCAATCATCGAACTGCCAACAGGGGAACTGGACGAGGTCTCAAAAAAAATTGGTAAACATGTGGCCCGACTTATTAAAGACGGTGATACTCTCCAACTGGGCATTGGCAATATACCCAATGCCACACTTCAGAAGTTGAAAGAAAAAAATGATCTCGGTATTCATACCGAGATGTTTTCATCAGGGTTCGTAGATCTTTATCGCAATGGCAACATCACCAATAAACACAAAGGGATTCACGAAGGGATATCAATTACCAGTTTCATTATGGGCAACAAAGAATTGTATGATCTGGCGCATCAGAATCCAGAAATCCAATTCTACCCTTCAGAATACACAAACGATCCCTTCATCATTGCCCAAAACCGCAACATGGTTTCAGTGAATTCTGCGATTGAGGTTGATCTCACCGGACAAGTCTGCGCTGACAGCATGGGTTCCAAATTTTTTAGCGGCATTGGCGGACAGGTGGATTTTGTGCGAGGTGCAAGACGCTCCGAAGGGGGCCGTTCCATCATCGCTCTTCCCTCCACCGCAAAAGGAGGGACCATATCCAGAATCGTCGCCGAACTTCGGCCAGGAGCTGGGGTGGTGACCACTAGAGGCGATGTTCATTATGTAGCTACCGAATATGGCGTGGCCTATCTTCACGGCATGACCGTTAGAGAAAGAGCCCTTGAATTAATCC
>JBNKOV010000746.1:0-3248 GCA_050294955.1 Holophagae bacterium | reverse complement strand
CCGCGCTCCAGGTCGAAGGAGGCGGTGGCGTCTTCGTCAATGCGCGCCTGCAGCAGGGCTTCGGCCTCTTCCTCCTGGGACAGATCTTCCAGGGCGAGATGATAGGGGCCGGGGCCTGCGATGACCTGAATGGGTTGATCCTCGCCCTCAAGGAAGGTGGTCCTCAGGTTCTCGTGGCGGTTCACCACGGCGGTAAAGGCCTTCTCAAGGGCTTCAATATTCAGCTCGCCGGTTAGCATGAGGGGCGAGGGGATGTTGTAGGGCGATGTGTCGGGCATGAGGCGCTGGATGAACCAGAGTCGTTGTTGCGCGTAACTCAAGGGCATATCGCCCTTGCGAGCGACGGGAACCAGCGGCGGCGCGCCGCTTCCGTCTGTTTGAGACCGGATTTGGGTGATCTCTGCGGCCAGATCGCCCAGGGCGGGTTTCTCGAAAACGGCGCGAATGGAAAGCTCTACATCAAAGCGGTGACGCACGGCGGAGATGACTCGGGTCGCCAGTAGGGAATGGCCGCCCAGCTCGAAGAAGTGGTCGTGGACGCCGATGTCGGTTTTCTCCAGAAGCTCTGCCCAAATGGCGGCCAGCTCCACCTCGTCCGGGTTGCGCGGGGCCAGGTATTGGGCCCGTGAGTCCAGTTCGGGCAAGGACATTTTACGCAACGCGGCTCGGTCAATCTTGCCGTTTGGCGTTAAGGGGAAGGCTTCCATCACGGCGATGGCGGCGGGGACCATGTACTGGGGCAGCGCGTCGGCCAGGAATGCCCGGAGGACAGCGGAGGACTGGTCTGTTTGCGCATAGGCCACGAGTTGTTTGCGGTCGCCCTGGCCCAGGGCCATGACCACGGCGTCGCTCACCTGGGGATGACCCGCAAGCACCGCTTCTATTTCGCCGGGCTCGATGCGGAACCCGCGTATTTTGAGCTGTTGGTCTACGCGGCCCAGGAAGGCGATGACCGCCAATCCGTCGATGTCGGTTTTCAGGCGAACCCGGTCCCCGGTTTTGTACAAGCGCGATCCCGGCTCCTTACTGAAGGGATTGGGGACATAGGCCTGAGCAGTGAGCGCGGGTTGGTTGAGATAACCTCTCGCCAACACGCCGCCCAGGCAGAGTTCTCCCGCCGCGCCCAAAGGCGCGGGTTGTCCCTTGCGGCTGAGCACGTAGGCCGTGCGGTTGGGGAAGGGTTCGCCAATAGGCGCAACGCCGTTCATGGCCTGGTCTATGGGCATGGCGGTGGCGGTGATCACGGTTTCCGTGGGTCCATAGACGTTGAGCAGTTTGGCCTTGCCCACGGGGCTTTCAAGCCAGCGGGCTACGGGTTCGCCCGGCATGGCTTCGCCCCCCGGCATGACAAGACGCAGGCGGCCCGGATCCGTGGTCGCGGTTTCAGGCGCCATCGCCCATTGACGCCAGAAGGCGGTGGGCGCGTTGAAGACGGTGATGTCGTTGTCTTTGAGGTACTGAGAGAAGGTGGAAGGGTCCATGGGACCGTCTTCTCGCAGGTGCAACGAGGCCCCGGAGGTGAGGGCGGTAAGGGTCTGTTCCAGGCTGACATCGAAGCTGAGGGCCGCGAATTGCAGCACCTTGTCCTCGCCAGTGACGCCATAGGCCTCGCGAACGGTGATGAGGTGATCGCAGGCCATGAAATGAGGCACGGCCACGCCTTTGGGCGTTCCGGTGGAGCCCGAGGTGTGGATGACATAGGCGATGTGTTGGGGCACCACCGCTGGCTGGGGATTCTCCTGGCTGTTTCCTGCGAACGAGTCTGGGGCGATCCGGATCATGAGGTCTTCGTGTTGCGGCAACAAGGACGCGGTTTCCGCTGTGGCCAGAATAAAGCGGGCCGAGGTGTCTTGCACCAGAAAGTTCAGTCGGTCTTCGGGCAGGCTCGGGTCGAGAGGCGCGTAGACGCCGCCCGCCTTGAAGATGGCCAACATGCCCACAATGGCTTGCGGCGAGCGGGATTGCAGGTTGCCCACGCACATCTCGGGTTGCAGACCACGGCTGAGCAGCTCGTGGGCGAGTTGGTTGGCTCGGGCGTTCAACTCGCCATAGCTCAGGGTTCCGCCCTCGTGGAACAGGGCGGTTTTGCCGGGGAACGCCACGGCCTGTTTTTCAAATAAAGCGTGAATGGTTTGATGGGGAACGGGCTGTTGTCTCTGGTTCCAATCAACCAGCCATTCCGTCTCCTCGGCAGGGGAGAGAATCGGCAGGTGGTCCAGAGCCGCATCGGGCATTTCGGCCACGGTTTCCAGCAACAGCTCGAAATGGTCCGTCATGCCCCAGATGGTGGAAGCATGGAAGATGTCGGGGTTGAAAACCAGGGAGCCCCGCATGCCGTTCTCGCCCTTTCCAATGGCAAGGGTTATGTCGAACTGGGCCACGGCCCCTTCTACGTCCAACTGGCGGGTCTGGATATGGGTGAAGCCGCCGCCTTCCCCTTCGCCGCCGTTAAACATGAAGAAGACCTGGAAGATGGGATTGCGGCTCAGGTCCCGTTCCGGCTGCAACTCCTCCACCAGGCGCTCGAAAGGGGCGTCTTGATGGGCGTAGGCGTCCAGCGTGGTTTTGCGGACCCGGCCCAACAGTTGCCGGAAACTTTCCCCTGACGCCACCTGGGTGCGCAGCACCAGGGTGTTCACAAAGAACCCGATCAGGCCCTCAATCTCGGCTCTGTTCCGGTTGGCGATGGGCGTGCCCACCAGAATATCCTCTTGGCCCGCGTACCGGGCCAGAAGGGCTTTGAACCCAGCGAGAAGGGTCATAAACCATGTGGCCCCTTCGCTTTCGGTCAACTCTCGCAAGGTTTTGGTAAGCGAGGCGCCCAGTTCCAGCGGCATGACGGCGCCGGTGAAGGTCTGTTGCTTGGGACGGCTGAAATCCACGGGCAGGGCCAGGGTCTCGAATCCGGCCAACTGCTGTTTCCAGAAACCCAATTGACGCTGCAATTCACCCGCGTCGAACCACTGGCGCTGCCAGACCGCGAAGTCTGCATACTGAATGGGCAGAGGCGGGTAGACGGGATCTTCTCCCGCAAGATGGGCCGCGTAGGCGGCTCCCAGTTCGCCCATGAACACTGAGAACGACCAGCCGTCGGAAATAATGTGGTGGAAGCACATGAGCAGCGCGTGTTTCTCCGGCGCCATGCGCACCAGACGCGCCCGGAACAGGGGACCGCGCTCCAGGTCGAAGGAGGCGGTGGCGTCTTCGTCAATGCGCGCCTGCAGCAGGGCTTCGGCCTCTTCCTCCTG
>JBNKOV010000745.1:0-3249 GCA_050294955.1 Holophagae bacterium | reverse complement strand
TGTCATTATGACCGATCTGATCTTTCTTGCGACAAACCACTTGGGGTGATGCCCGCAATCGTATTCGGAAAAGGCGGTCTGGCTGGTGAGCGCTTCCCGGTAGCGGGTTTGAAATTGGTGGACGCGATTTCCAAAATCCCGCTCCAACTGCGGCATGTCGCCATCCGTGGATTTCCACGACAAGACGCCTGTTCCCTTGGGGATGGAGCTGCATCCGTCTGCCATTTGTTTTCGGTGATAGATGTAATGGGGCCAGAGATGGGGCGGCGCGGACGCTCTCATGAAGGCTCGCAATTCGTCCACTCGGTCGGTGAAGGCGACCCGAATGGCGGTTCCGTCTAAGTCCAGCTCTTTAAAGGAGAAACCGCCAAAAGCGGCCTTGAGACGATCCACAGCCTGATCATGGCATGGCTCTTGTGCGGCCCGGGCCTTTTGTACAACGAGCCTTGCGGCCAGTTCATGAACCCGGGGCGCCTCAAATAGGGCGCCGACGGGCAGGCAAATCCCTGTTTTTTCCTCCAAAAGGGCCATGGTCTTTTCCGCCAGCAGGGAGTGGCCGCCCAGTTCGAAGAAGTGATCAAAGGCTCCAATTCCAGGTACATTGAGCACGCCTGTCCACACATCGACGATGGCTTTCTCGTAATCGTTGCGGGGGGCCTTGTAATTGGCGTGGATAACATGGTTCACGCCCGGCTCGGGCAAGGCGGCGCGGTTCAGTTTCCCGGCTGGGGTCACCGGCATGTGATCCAATACCACGAAATAGGCTGGCGTCATATAGCCGGGCAGCAGGTCGGAGAGATAATCGCGGTAGGTGCTTACGGGAACCTTTTCTTTTTGAGTTAGATAGGCGCAGAGTTCATACTGCCCGGCGTCGCCGGTAACCGCCATCACGACGGCGCTTCGCACGTTGGCGTGTTGACCCAGCACCGCTTCCACTTCTCCGGGTTCTACGCGGTGTCCTCTAATTTTAACCTGGAAATCGATCCTGCCAAAAATGCCCAACCTCCCATCGGGCAGCCAGTAACCCAAGTCTCCCGTTTGATATAGGGTTCCATCGCGGTGAAAGGGATCTTCCAAAAAGGGGCCGGCCTCCTCCTCTTCTCGCCAATGTTGATAACCCCGGGACACGCCAACCCCGCCAATGCAGATCTCGCCTAAAACGCCAATGGGTTGAAGCTTCAAGTCTTTATTGGTGACATAGATGCGCGTGTTCCGCATGGGTCGCCCAATGGTGGCCGGTCCTTCGCCGCAGTGGATCATCTCCTCCATGGAGGCGGTAATGCAGGTTTCTGTGGGGCCGTAGGCGTTGATGAGCACGGTATTGGGGAGCAGGGTTTGGAACTGGCGAATGGTTGCGGCGGAAAGGGCCTCGCCGCCAGACACCACGTAGCGCAAGCCCTGGGCGATGCGGGGTTCGTTGGCTTCGAGATAGTTCAACCAGAGTCGCAGGGCCGAGGGCACGAAGATGAGATGGGTGATCTTCTCTTCTTCAATGATTTCAGAGAGTTTCCTGGGTTGTATGTCCAGCCGGGCCTCGGCGAAACAGGTTTTTGATCCATTTAAGAACCATAACAGGAGTTCGTGGATGGATGCATCGAAGGTATAGTTGGTCTTACAAAGCCATGTATGTGAAGCATTTGCAGGAAAGGCTGCCGAAAGGGCGGTGAGGGTGTTCACCAGATTTCGCTGTTCCAGCCACACGCCTTTTGGTCTGCCCGTTGAGCCGGAGGTGTAGATGATGTAGGCCAGGTCCCTTGGGTAATTTTCAATGCTCAGATTTTCATGGTGTTCCGACTCCCACCAACTGGGGTCATCTACGTGAAAATAGGGGAGATTGAATTGGTCTATGGCGTCCTGATCGGTGAGAATCATCAGGGCTTCCGTGTCCTGCAACATCATGCCGGTTCGGCCCGGCGGGGAATTGGGGTCTATGGGCAGATAGGCGGCGCCCGCCTTGAAGATAGCCAGGATGGAGACCACCACTTCAGGACGAGAGGTCATGATGAGCGCTGCCACAGTTTCAGAGCGTAAGCCATGTCGTCTCAGCGCCCTCGCCATTCGATTGGCTGTTTTGTTCACCTCATCATAGGTCCAGATTCGGTCCCCTTGCTTCAACGCGATGTTTTGGGAAAAATTGGGGATCCGGTCTTCAAAAAGATGGGCCACGGTGGTGTTCTCGGGATAGGCCGCACGGGTGTTGTTGAAAACTTGAAGTATTTGATGCCTCTCATCTTCGGAGATGAGGGGCATTTTGCGAATCTTGCCACCAGGCGAGGCAAGGGTCTTTTTGGCGAGCAGCAGGAAATGGTCCGCCATTCGCTTCACCGTATTCCTTTGGAATAGTGAACTTGCGTAGATCAAGCTACATTTGAGTCCGCTGGTTTCCTCGGTCACCTCCATGGCCAGGTCGTAGTTCACCGCGCCGCTGAAAAAAGGCCGTTCGCTGATCTGCAATTCGGTGAGCTGGATGTCGGGAAGGCGAAAGTTCTGGAAAATGAAGGCCACGTCAAAGATGGGGTTTCTGCTCAGATCCCGCTTTCCCGCCACTTCATTCACCACGAATTCAAATGGATAGTCCTGACGGGCGTGTATTTCGAAGAACTGTTTTCGGGTGCTGTGCAGCAGGTCGGTGAAGGTCTCGTTCTCCGAGAATCGGGTTCGCAAGACCACTGTTTTGGCGAACATGCCCAGCAGGCTCTCCAAGCCGTTGTGGTTCCTACCCGCCATGACGGTGCCTAACAGGATATCGTCTTGATTGGCGTAGCGGGAGAGAAGGGCCTGGAACATGGCGGCCAACACCATGCCAACCGTGGTGTGCCGACTTCGGGCCAGCCATTTCATATCGGAGAAAAGCGCGCCGCTAATGGGAAAGTGGACCACCTCTCCCCTCTCATCTCGCACAGGGGGCCGTGGAAAATCGGTGCGCAATCGAAGCCTCGGCAGATCGCCGGAGAGCGATTCTCGCCACCATTCTCTCAATTTGGGAATTTTCGGACCCTTGAGGAATTGTTTTTGCCAGATCGCGTAGTCGTGAAAACACAGGGTTTTATCGGGAAGCGCACGCCCCGCGTATAGCTCCAAAAGCTCTTCTAGAAAAACGCCTAGGGCTGTTCCATCACAAATGGCGTGATGCATTTCAAGAACCAGCACATGGGTTGCCGGGCCTAATTAGAACAGGTGGAGCCGGAACAGAGGCGGGTCGGCTAAATTGAAAGGGCTCGGGAGCTTGCGTAAAATATCATCCAACGC
>JBNKOV010000744.1:0-3257 GCA_050294955.1 Holophagae bacterium | reverse complement strand
AAAGATCCACTAATTTTGCAGGCAGTTGAAACAACGCGCCGTCTTGTGTGTATTGAACCATTTTTCCTTTCACTTCGAAAGGACCGTCACAGTTGATTTTTTTACCGTTTTTTAGGACAATCTGGCCTGCAAAAGCTTGGACGGTGGTAAGTATAAAAGCGAATAGCGCAATGCGTAACAGCAAGTTGTCCTCCGAGAAAAATAATGCTGGATTATTTTTTGAAAAATAAAATCTTGGGAATCTTCCACATTTGACCTTTACGGTATGGCGGCATAGGTCTTATCGAGTATCGGTGAGTTTAGCCCCAGACTGGAGGCCTGTCAAGTTCTCCATTGGGTCTGCGGCCTTCTGATGTTTTGAGGTTGATGTTGATTTCTCTGAATTTCTGAGGTTTGGGATTCAGGGTGCTTTTTGGTTCTCCCGTTGAAGTACCGCTGGATTCAAGACCAGATTTATATTTCAGCTATAAATTATCCCCCTAAATTCCGTTCTTGATTTTCTTGCGGATTGCTTCTTGAATTTCTTTTTTGTCTTTTCCCATAGCCAAAACAGCGGCAGAAAGCCCCTCCTGGCCTTTGATGTTAGGGTTTGCTCCCTGGTTTAGGAGCATTTCAACAATTTCCAAATGGCCTCTCTTTGCAGCTATGACCAGGACAGGGTCCCCCTTTTCGGATTTTGTGTTGGGGTTGGCGCCATTTTCAAGGAGCAGCGACACCATCTGATCAGCTCCGCCTGTTACAGAATAGACCAGCCGCTCATCCAGTTTATCCAGTTTGTAAGAAGGAATTTCCAGCAAGAGTAGTTTGGCCATCTCTGCATTAAGCGATTCAAGGGCAATTTCGAGACAGTTTTGCCCCTTTTTGTTTTTCACAAAGTAATTGGCTTTATTGTCCAATAATGTGAAAGCCAATTGGGTTCTCCCTAATGTGACTGCCTCAATGAGAGGCGTATGGCCATCCGGACCAACTTTTTCAATATCTACTCCGTAATTAAGCAGTACATCCATCATGCTTTGTCGATCAGCCCTGATTACTCGAAAAATAAGATAATCACCGTCCTTAAGAATAAGATTTGGATCGGCTCCTTTTTCCAGAAGCGCTTTTGCGAAATGCTTCCTTTTGTTCAGAGCATATTCAAGTGGTGTGGATCCATCCTTGGCGCGAAGGTCCGGGAAAATATCTCCTTCCATGATCATATTAAATATTTCAAGATATTTAGGCTTTTTTTTGTAGTTTATCTGGATCATGGATATGAAAAGTGGCGTGAAGCCGTTTTTACTAAAAGTGTCCAGAGGGGCTCCCGCATCAATCAACATTTTTACAATCTTGGGATTGGCATTTTGTGAGGCTACAATAATAGGTTGTTCCATTTCTAGGAAATCTGGCCCGTAGATTGGCTTGCCTTCCTCAATCCATTTTTTGACGAACTTTACAGCTCCATTTTCGCAGGCATCTAAAAACGATTCAAATTGGCAGTCTTCACAGTTGTTTTCTGGAACGGCAGGCCTGGTCAAGATTTTATCATTGATGGTGGTGTCGCCTCGGTGAGCTGTTATGACATCGTGATCCACCATGTTATACACATCGAGCTCTTTTCTTTTAGGTTCAGGTCGTTTCGCCTTTTCTACGCTAAGAACCTCAGTCGTCTGATCTTCTTCTAGGGTCTTGTCCTTGGAGGACTTAGATAGATCGACGATTTTTAGGGGCAATTGAAATAGGGTCCCTCCTGAATTGTACTGGAGCATTTTTCCCTTTATTTCATAAGGACCGTCGCATTTGATTTCCTTGCCGTTCTTCAGAACAATATGGCCTCCGCAAACGCTTAGAGAGGCTAGAGCCATGGCGAGTTGTATGATTCGGACTAACAAAGTATCCTCCAGTTAAAATTAAAATGGTCATTCGTCCTTGATCTCTGGAGCTGAGTCAGATGAAAGGGTTGGGCGCCTTGTTTTGTTTTTTTCTCGGTTTTGTTGGCCATCTGCAGGATCTTCCAGCCGGAATCAAGATTGGGGGCGATTTGCTGCCTGGCGCTTCATTAATCTGGAAACTCAGGCAAATTTAAGCCCTGGTAATCATGGTGTTCTGCTGAATTGGATTTAACCAGGATTCAAATCGTTATTGGGCTGGCTTGTCTTGCAAAATGCACAACAAACGGCAGCCCGAAAAATAATATATTTGCACTTTTTTCAATAAAAATACACATCATGGCTGCTGTTAATGTGACGTTGCAACACGCACGAATAAGCACCCACATTAATTGTAATCTCTGAATTCTATCCTGTCAAGGCGTTGAGACCTGGCCAGGAGGTTGATGGACGCCAACGGTTGGCTTGGATGGTGTGCTCATTTCCATCTTTTACCTACCAGTCCTTCAACTTCTCAAGGGCGTATTCATACCCCAGTCGAATTGCCTCGTCCATCTGTTTCCAGTCCAACATGGAGAGGTGGTTTAGGGGAGGGCATAGGTACAGAGCCGCTCTGTCCTTCATAGATTCCACATTCGCAGCGCTGGAGAGCATGGCGGTTCGCAGGAGAATACTGAAAAGGCTTGGGGCTTTTATGGCTGGCGTGAATGGGTTGAGTCGGCTCCATAAAATTTTCCAAGGGGAGATGAAGCCGGTTTCCCCAGCGGTGAAGGATCGGTCCAACCGGGGGGTGACATCTACTGCGCATATTCGGCCTGGCTCCATTTGCTCCATGACGTCTATGGGCACGTTGTTGAAAATCGCCCCATCCACCAAGGCCTCGTCTTGGGTGAAGAAGGGAGGGATGAGTCCTGGAATAGAGGCGCTGCTTCGGACCCATTTTCTCAGGAGACCGGATCGATGCACCCGCATTTCAGCGTGGGTAAGGCTGGTGGATATGCAGTAATAGGGAAGCCACAGGTCTTCGATGCAGGTGTCTTTGAACATGGCTACGCCCATTTTATCAAAGCGAGCTCCTGCCGTGAGGGCCATGAGCGGCGGGCAATAATCCCAAAGGCTGCCCCCCTCCACAAAGTGTCGGCAATTCACTTCGCGCATCTTCTCGCTGTCCCAGCCCATGGCCAGTTGCGCTCCCACGATGGCGCCCATGCTTGCCCCGCCCACCATGTCGATGGGAATTCCCGAATCTTCAAAGGCCTTGATCACGCCGATATGCGCAAATCCACGAGCGCCGCCGCCTCCCAACACAAGCGCCGTGGCCCGAGACGTCAAAATCCTGGCCAGTCTGTCATAATCTTTCGACCTACGTGTTTTCAGGTGGTGTCGCCCTGC
>JBNKOV010000743.1:0-3259 GCA_050294955.1 Holophagae bacterium | reverse complement strand
ATCCGAATGCAGAGCAATTGTTGTGGGCTCCCCCGCTCCCCTTGATGAGGAGTGTTCGGGCCAGCAACCCGTGGGCTGCTGGCCTGACTCAGGGACCCACTCTACATTCGGGCGCGGATCCGAATGCAGAGCAATCTTGGACTTGTCAATGAGTGAGTGGGGTGAAATCCGGTCGGCAGCGTTTCGGCTCGCCGACCGATTTCGGAGACCCACTCCATGTTTGGGCGCGGATCCAAACATGAAGTAATTCTGAGCGTATTTCAATAAGCAAAATGGAACGCTTGGGGCAGTCCCGACCGGCAACCTGACGGCTGCCGATCGTTCCTGATGACCCACCTGAAACCGGGGCGCGGATCCCGCCTTCAGGCAACTGTTGTGTAATTTGTCTTTGGATCTCAAAAAAGTATTCAATCCATTTTCCCTTAGTGGGGGCCGGCAACCCTTGGGCTGCCGACCGGTCTTGGGGACCCTATCCGAATCCAAGTGCGCGGTTCCCGAACTCGGATATTTTTGCCACATTGGGCGTTAACTCAATTCTATTGGCAGGTAGAATTAAACTTGAGCGACCGCGTTATTGATTTCTTTCGAAGCCTTTCGGTCGCCTCGTTATGTATCTTAATTTACGGGATGGCCGCGTAAATGTCATGAATTGTGGGCAAAATGTTGTCAAGAGATGTGAATAGTTGTAAATAGACCTGAGAGCCTGATATTAAAAAGGTTTGTGAGTCCTCATCCGCTCTGTCTCCGGGCTCCGCCGCGGATATGAAAACCGTTGGGACGCCTCGTATTGGCGCCTTTGACTAAACTGGCGGCTCAAAAATGGGATTCTTGTCCCATTTACAAAGGTCGGCGTCTCAATAATTGCATTCTGCAATATGTGGCGGCATGGGGTATACTTTGTGAGGTAGAGGCAACCCGTTTTAACGATATCTGCCTGAGGACGGAAGGTATGAGCGGACACGGTCTGAAAGAAAAGATCCTTAAAATGTTGGCCCTGAAAAAACGCCGCACCCTTTGGCTGGGCTTTCTGCTGGTGCTCATTCCGCTCACCGTCCTCCTCAGCCTGCAATATCGGTGGCTCGGCGCCTTGGAAGAAGCCACCGGCATTGTTCGTCAGGCCACGCTGGACAATTATTTAAGCATGCTCACCCAACAGGTGGACACCTTCTATACGGGCAACGCGGAACAAGCGTTGGATCTACCCACTTCCCTGCTGAATGACGAACCCTATAAACTGCAAAGGTACCTGAATAAACGGGCCTCCTTCAAGGTGGAAAAGACAGTCGAAGACGGCAGGACGGTGCCCAAAAAGCCCATTATGGGCGTCGATCTCATTTTCGTGAAAAGCTTCGAAGAGGAAGATTCCGAAGCCTTTATCTACGACCCCAAAACCCGTTGCATACCAGAGACCATCCCCGACAATATTGCGGTTAAGATTCGCCTGACCGCCTATTACTGGCATTTACGGGCGCGAAAAGCGCAACTCAATGTTTCGGAGGGTTATATTGTTGAGGAAGACCCGCAATACCCCATGATCATTAATCCCATCATGGATGAAACGGGAAAACTGGTGGGTGTTGCAGGCATGGTTCTGGACCTGGACTATT
Source organism: Holophagae bacterium (assembly GCA_050294955.1). GTDB lineage: Bacteria > Acidobacteriota > Holophagae > Acanthopleuribacterales > Acanthopleuribacteraceae > JBNKOV01. Next base: position 1,652 of record JBNKOV010000743.1, on the reverse strand, counting down.
TTAAATACACCTTCCTGCCAGACCTCATCTGCACCACCTTGCCCAAGGTGGCTTCGCATAACGATCTTATTCTCAGGGTTCGGGATGACCGCAAGAATGTGGTACTCACTGAAGGGAGCGACGCGCCTGTTTCCGATCAAGACGAGGTGGTTAAAAGCCTGGCCCCGTTTTATCCCCATTGGGAGTTCGGCTTGCAAGGTCGTGGCCAGAATTTTAGGGAATGGGCGCGCACCAACTTTATTTTCAATATGAGCATGTCCCTGGTTTTGGGCCTTATTCTCATGTTGGGCATTGCCCTGGCCCTGCGGATTGCGTCTCGTGAGATGAAGCTGTCTGAAATGAAGAACGACTTTGTTTCCAATGTGTCTCATGAATTGAGAACGCCCCTGGCCTCCATTCGAGCATTTGGCGAATTACTGCGACTGGGCCGGTTTAAAGACAAAGCCAAGGTACAGGAATACGGGGAGTTTATCGACACCGAAGGCAGGCGCCTTTCTCAATTAATCAACAATATCCTGGACTTTTCCAAGATTGAGTCGGGCCAGAAAACCTACCGGTTCGAACCCACAGATCTGCTGCAGGTTGTGAACCATACCCTTCGGACCTATGAAGTTAGAGCGCGCCACGACAACATAGAAATAGATTACAAAGAACCCGAAACGCCGTTGCCCCTCATTTCCATAGACGGAAACGCCATTACCCAGGCGTTTGGGAACCTGGTGGACAACGCCATCAAGTACAACAATGGCGGCGATAAAGTCTTCGTCCGGGTCACCATGAGAGAACGTTTCGCGGTGATTACCGTGTCCGATCAGGGTATGGGCATCGCCAAGGAAGAGCAGACCAAAATATTCGACCGGTTCCATCGCGTAGGAACCGGACTGGTTCACGATGTCAAGGGCAGCGGACTGGGCCTTTCCATCGTGCAACATATCATTCAAGCCCACCACGGCAAAGTGAAAGTGGACAGCGAACCGGGGTCCGGCAGTAGTTTTTCAATCTATCTGCCTTTGGATCCCCCTGAACAGAAATCGGTTGAAAGGACGGAAGACCATCCGTCTATAGAAACCCGGGAGACGGTATAATGGACAACAGTGATCGCAGGATTTTAATTGTAGAAGACGACCCGGCCATGGCGGTGGCCCTCAAAGACGGGATCGAATTTGAGGGATACAACGTAGCCCATGCAAATGACGGACTCAATGGCCTGAAACTGGCCCGTGAATCCGAGCCGGATCTCATTATCCTAGACGTCATGCTTCCCAAAATGAGCGGTTTGGATATTTGTAAAACCCTGAGGTCGGAAGGAAATGAGACACCCATCATCATGCTCACGGCCCGCGGCCAGGAGATCGATAAAATTCTGGGACTCAAACTGGGCGCCGACGATTATGTCACCAAACCCTTTAGTCCGCGCGAACTTGTCGCGCGTATCAAAGCAGCCTTGCGTCGTTTGCAAATAAACCCCGAGACGAATAGCGAAGTGCTCTCCTTCAAGCACGTCCGCATTGATGTTGCAGCTCACCTTGTCAGCGTGGATGATACGCCCGTCGAGTTGACCGCAATTGAGTTTGACTTGCTCAAGTCACTTGCTGAAAATCGAGGGCGGGTCCTCACGCGCGAGCAATTACTTGAGAAAGTTTGGGGTGGCT
>JBNKOV010000742.1:0-3260 GCA_050294955.1 Holophagae bacterium | reverse complement strand
CATCATCAAGCCCCCAATTTGTTTGAACTCCTGTGTTCGCCAAAGTTCCCGTTAGGAATGGAAAAACACCCTGGCTTCGGTGAAGCCAGGGGTTGGTTTACGAAAGAAAGGACTTTCGCGTGGATGAATTATTTGGGCCGCCTGGGTGTGAACTGGCGGCTATGGGTATTCAGGGCTTTAAAAGCCTGAGCGCCAATGGTTGGCAGGGACTGCACTGAAGCGCAGGTTGCCACATTGCCTGCTGTGTCTTGGTAAATTACTGTAAGCACGCCCCCTTCCGGTGTACGAATGCGAAGGTCTTCATTGGGAGAGTTGCTGTTGGAAATTTCGGCAGCGGCCAGGTTGTCGTTTTTGAGGATCGTCACTGTTTTCCCGAGCGCCTCCTCGTAACTGCCTAGATTCATGGCGGTGCTCAAGTCGATGCCGTCGATCCCAACATAGAGTACCTGAGGCGTGTCCTGGCAATTGTCGTTGGCTTCAAAGAATACCGTAAACTGGTTGGAACAGGTGGAGTTGCCATTGTTCCCATTGTTGCCGTTATTCCCATTATTTCCACCGCCGCCACCGCCGCCAACGGGTGGTTCTTTGGGAATAAGCGCACAGCCTACTTCGGGTTTTGTCGTATCGGCCACAGAAACGGTTACATCGTGGGTTGACGTATTGCCTGCCTGGTCTGTGGCTGTGAAAGTGATGACCGTATCTCCTGGCTGGAAATAGCCTTTTATGGTCTGTACCAGCGATTCCGAGCCACCCGTTGCTTCTGCAAAAGCGTATAAGGTTTGGCCGTCGTAGTTATTAGAAACCTGGAAACTGCCCGCGATATCAAAGACCTCAACTGAAACGGTCACCTCCAAGCCACAGTCAGAACCGCCGTCATAATTGGTGTTCAGACTAATTTGAGATCCATTACAATTGGCGCTAGGATAATGACACTTATCGGTGATAATAGGCGCTGATGTATCCTCCTTCAGCAACATATTACCGGTTCCTTGAGTTAGGGTTGTCCCTTCTTCAGTAACCAGAATGTGAGTGGTGTTGTTGGTGTTGTCCCGAATTTGAAGAATATTGCAGATGGTCAAATCATCACCAAGCAAGGGCATGCCTGCAGGCATCTCGCTGGTCGATGAAAAGGACAATTGGTCTCTATCCAGCTCAAATGCGAGATCTTGACCCCCTTGAATGGTGGCCCGATCGGGCTGGTGGGCAAAGGCCATAGTAAACTTTGTAAACTGGGAGAACTGGTTTCCAGGTTTATGGCAAGCGCCCGACAACTCGTAACGACCTTGAAGAGAATGAATAATGCCGTTGTCATCCACTATAGATTCAGGGTTGAGAATGAATTCGTCTTCTCCCGGATTCAGGTCTGAAGTGTACAGGCTTTTATTGAACACAATGGGATCGTCGAGGCCTGTGAAGGTAAGCACCATTTTTTCCGTGCCATCCTCAGGAAGCGCCCGAATGAACATCCGCCCAATGCCTTTGTCGTCTTCCAAAATAGCGGGTTCCACCACACAGTTTTCACTCACTCCCGCATTTGTAGACGAAACGTAGAAATCGAAGGGGAGATCGTTCCTGACCATGCCGTCGGCCATGAGGTTGTCCAGATCAACAAGACAGGTAATGTTTGGATTGTTGGCGTTTGAGGAAACACCCATGATCATGGTGTCGCATCCTCCGGCGCAATCTGTGACACGATTGATTTGGAACGAACCAAACGAAAAGCCAGGGGGTCGTTTGGCGATTCCTGGAGTGAGCCGGGATCTGTTGCGGTTGGAGGCGAGCCTGCCGCAATAGGTCCCGCATCGTCAAGCAAGTACCAGTTAAAGACAATTTGCTCACCGGGTTGGAAGTCTTGTATTTCAATCACAAACCCATCCAATACATTGGCTCCGCTGTCTTTGTCTGCGCATGTATTTGGACATGGATTGAGAATGGGGTTTCTTGGCGGGATAGCGTAACCCCCTGGAGGACGGCGCCAGATCAACTGGTTTTCAGATAATTGAGCAGGCGTCCAGTTGTTGCGTTCAATACTGCATGTGGGCGCCCATGACTCTTCCACTTTCAAGGTGACAGTAACATCATCACCATCAGTAAAAACGCCGTTGCACAGGCCCTCACTGGAGAATAGTAGATACGGGTTGTCTATATCACCGGCCAGGCTTACGCAATCTGCAGGAGCGGCGCAGGTTCCAGTAGGAAGAGCGTTTGTTGTAATGCCCACAATTTCGCTGGTGAATCGGTAATCACAGCCCAGTGGGAGAATCAGCTCACCATTGGACATAGTTAAATTTCCTGTAACGTCTACTTCCACACTTCTATGGGGCGCGCCATTGGGATCGGTAGGCACAATCTGCATGTTCGCGCTAGATAAATTGGCCACTCTGACCAGAGACAGACCCGTTGCTGAGGAGCCAGGGCTGGTGACGCAACCGATCGAACTGATACAGTTCGAAGAACAAGATGGGTCTTCATACTGAGTCCAGTTGAGAACCTCAAATTCAAAGCGCCAGTTATCGGTTCCCGGCACATTGTAGGCATGGGTCATTTGGAAACAGATCAAGGCGCAATTAAAGGGACATTTTGGCGGCGGCAATGCAGGGTCGCTATAAGCATTACCTGAAAAGAAAAGGATCAATACCAATGCAATGCACTGGGTTAATGAGGTTTTTGAGGCCATTTCGATCTCCTTGATTTTATCGACAGCTCTGCCGCCAACCCGGGGATATGAACCTGGGAAATGATGAATAGCGGCGCAGAAATTGTTCTAGTTTTAATCTTCTAAATGGTTGACAAATTACATCACCAGTTACGGATTCAGCAACCGAAAAATCAGGAGAAGGGTCCATCGGACGGCTGCTTCAAAGTCTCAGTTTGGGGAATTGCAATGGTTAAAATAAACGCCCTATTTTATGGCGGGCAAAATTGCTTTTTCAGTGACCCTTCTACCTTCATATGCGCAAACAACGTAATAAATAGCTCAAGAAAATTGTAAAAAAATCCTTGTTGATTTTTAATTCCAGGAAACAAACGGCTTCTGATTTTCCGACATCCCAGCCAAAACGCAGTCCTTCAATGAACAGTATATGTTCTCCCATTAAAATCTGACATCTTGGTGCGATACTATGCGCCGGTCAAGCTCAATGGCCGCCTCCTCTATTTCTCAAATCTTCCTATCTTTTGGGCATTCTCCCAATTGTTTAGATTTCCTTTTGGGCGAGAAGCTGGCCTGGTCAATCAGGTCCATGGCCGAAGGATAATAC
>JBNKOV010000741.1:0-3272 GCA_050294955.1 Holophagae bacterium | reverse complement strand
CTTCCATGTTTGCAACGTTTTCCCAGTGTCGCCATCAGCCCGAACCAATGTGTCCAAGCACATGAAGTAAAGGTCGCCGCGGTGAACCTTCACATCGGCAAAACAGGGAATGAAGCGGTGCGGGCCGCCAGCCTCCAAACCCTCTTGCCATGCTGAAACCGAGCTGTCACTCACTTCAAACTCGCCGATCAACTCAAACCTTTCGTTGTATTTCCTCACCAATGGCTTGAATTTAAAGAGCATGTACCAAACCCCATCGCGCCAGGTCCAGAAACTGGAGCCAATAGCGGGATTCTGTTCTCGGAGCGATTCCGGAAAGACAGCGGGCTCGCCAAAGGTTTTTAAAACATTGCCTTTAAGATCATAAACCACCGCCGCCTTTTTAGACTTGGGATCGGCTGGAACCACGATCTGTTTCCCGTTAAAACCAAACCCGGCTGCATTCATGTCTGGCGTAATAAACTCATTCTGATAGTGTTCACCCCGAAAATAATGCTGGAAGGCATGGCTGTCATACAGGAAAAAACTCTCCGTGGGATTGAGCACCACCATCTGGTCTCCAGAAATAGCAAAAGCTGTGGGGTGTTGATAGGCCCGCCCGCCAAAGCCTGGCGATTCTGTTTTTCCCGTCATGCGTCCCTGGTGGTCGATGGTAAGGATGTAGTCATTTTCCGTTCGAATATGAAGCTGATCCCCAGCGGATTCAATCTGGAGAATGCTTGAGGTCAGGGTATCCACATTGGCGTCGTCTTGAAAGTCGAAGGGCTCAATCCTAACCGGCGTTTGCGCCGTGGCAAATGAAAGCGCCATCCATAAAGTAGGCCAAATTATGAGTCTTTTATTCATCGTAACCTTTCCTTTGTTTGGGGAGAACGGAAACCCGAACTCCCCAGTACTTTAGCGTTTATTGTGGTCTGAACCGTCGCCCGCTTTTAAATGCAAGGGGCGGGACATTTCACCGAATCGCTTTTTGTCCAGGCGCCAGTGCAGTCAAAGGTGGTTACGCCAGCCGTGTAGCCCATCTCTTTTTTTGTACAACTGCCATAAAGAGGCATGGTAGCATAGGCTGTTTTATTGCAGTCGGTTGCTTCAGCAGAACAGGTAGACGAGCCATTGGCGGTAGAAAGCAGCATGGTTGCAGAAAGAACCATGACCATAAAAAGCTTCTTAAACATAAGTTTCTCCTAATATTGGGATTTGGGAGGTCTCTGCGGGTTGGGGATTGGCGCTGCCGCCTGGATTTCCAAAACAATAGCGACCGCCGTCTTGCCAGGCCGCAAAGCATGCCTCCCGAAAAAGGAAGACCGGAAACCCGATCTTCCCGGTTCTAAATTACCATTGTTCCTAGAAAGGGGGGAAGGGGCACATCACGCCGTCGCTGGCGTACCATGCACCTGAGCTATAGAAGGTTGTAACCCCTGCTCTGTAGCCCAACTCCTTCTTATTGCAGTAGCCGCCGGCGGGCTGGGGCGCAACCGCTGTATAGCCACAATCTGTTGCTTCTGCATAACAGTGCGAGGTGGCGTGAGCTGTAGACAGCATCATGGCCGTGGATAAAACCAGAATTACTAAACACTTCTTGAACATACGTTTCTCCTTTTATCGATCTTCATCGAATTTGAATCTTCTACTTGGAATGAAGTCCATAACATGGGAAAGAACGGGCACATGGTGTACCTGCTTTGAACCCAGGCGCCGCTGGAATCGAAAGTAGACACAAAAGCTGTAATCAGGTCGCCCTCCGAAATGCAAGAACCGCCCGGCGGAACTGGAAGCGATACTATATTGCCGCAACCCGTTGCTACCGCAGTGCAATAGGAAGTGGCAAGGGAGCTTGGAATGAACATGGTGGCGGATATCGCCAAAACCAGAAAAACTTTCTTAAACATGGTTTCTCCTTGAATTGAGTATTGCGGGACTCTCGAAAGAGCCCGGATCAAGGCGTGACCGCATGGCGCTCAGCCTTTAACCCTCCAAGGAAGAAAGCGTGAAAAAGGGGACCACATTTTTTAAAAAAAGATAATGAAGTCCTGAATATATTGATGTTAGAAAGGGTAGGGGCAGGCCGAGTTCAGTACCCTGCTCAAAGACGCCCCTCATTTTCCAGCGCCTCATAAAGCTCCAACGAGGCTTGAAGCAGGGGATGGTCGGGTTGAAGCGCCTTTTTCCTGATGCGGATCGCTTCCTCACAAAAGGCAAGGGCCTCGTCTATGCGGCCCAGCTCCCTATAAATCTGGGCTCGGGAATTCAGGCTATGGGCAAGATGGGGATGATCGGGACCCAACAACTTCAGGAAAAGATCGCCGGATGACTCGTTCACCCCAACCGCATCCTCCCAACGCTCCTGGCGAATATAGAGATTGGCCAAATTATTAAGCGTAATCGCAACGGGTACGCTCTCCGAGCCAAAAACCCGGGTCCGAATCTCCAAGGCTCGTTTATGGATCTGCTCCACCTCCGAGAACTGGTTTAATTGAAGATAAACCATGGCCATATTGTTCAAGGCGTTCCCCAACTGGGGATGATCCTCCGGCAGCAGGGCTTCCTTAATCCGAAGAGAACGAGAGAGATAGTCCTGAGCTGTTGTGAAATCTTCTCGGCGAATATGCAACAAACCCAAGTTATTGAAAGAGCCCGCAATCTCAAGGGACTCGTCCTCAAAATGGAGCCGCTTAATCTCCAGACCTCTTTCAAAATGGGATTGGGCCTGGTCAAATTTTCCGGTTTGCCGGTACACAATCCCCAAATTGTCCAAAAGAGAAGCGTAGATGGGCGTTTGCACCCCGTCATTTTCCGCCATTAACTCAAGCGCCTTCTCATAGGCCGCCGTGGCTTGATCATATTGGCCCATTTTGTAATGGGTGAGGCCCAGGTGGTTGTAGGTAATCACAGAAACCAAACGGGTTTGCCCCTCCAATTCGAGAGGTGCGAGACCTTCAAAAACCTCCAGGGCTTTCCCGAACTGGTCGGAATGGTAGTAGGACAGGCCCAGGCCGTTCTTGACCTCAATAATTTTGGGATCGGTGGGATCTGAGCCTGGCTCCAAGATGGAGAGGCACTTGAGGATATAGGTTTTAGCTTCATCGAACCGGCCCGCCTGGAAGGCCATTTGCGCAAGCGCATTATAGCTGAAGGCCGTCTCCCGGTGATGTTCCCCATAAATCTTGAGTCGAATGGCCAGTGATTCTTCCAAAAGGTCCCTGGCCTGATCCGGCAGATGGTTGCTCACATAGATCGAGCCGATAACCTCCATCAGCTTCGCTCGAACCGGC
>JBNKOV010000740.1:0-3272 GCA_050294955.1 Holophagae bacterium | reverse complement strand
ATTAGAGGATTTATTATCTGCTGCTCCTGAAAGGCTGAGAATGGTTCTTGAGGAGGGGCGGGATATGCTGTTCACTTTGCCTGCCGAAGGGGAAATGGAAACCTATCATATTTCTCAGCGTCATTTCCAAATAAATACGATACCGCATAAGTTGATAATGATTCGTCGGTTGACTCGTGAAATACAACGTCAAGAAGTAGATTCCTGGAAGAAATTGATTCGACTGATAAATCACGAACTCAACAATACTTTGGCACCAATAAGGTCTTTGCTTCATTCGGCCAAGACCATCGCTGGCAATCCCCTGCAACACCATAAATTGAACCGTATCTTTGAAACAATGGAAGGCGTTACGGAGAACCTTCATCATTTCCTAGAAGACTACGCTGCTTTTGCTCGGCTGCCCATGCCGCAAAAAGAAAAGGTGGATTGGCGGGCGTTTATTGAACAGCTCCAAGTGCTTGTGCCTTTTCAGCTTGAAAATCGATTGTCTTCCACCATGGGTTTTTTCGACCCAGGACAGATCCAACAGGCTTTATTGAATTTGCTTAAAAATGCAAGGGAGGCTTCTCCAGAAGCATTGCCGGTGGAAGTAACATTGGCCAATACAGGTGACAAAGGGGTGTTAATTCAGGTAAAGGATCGGGGCAGGGGCATGAAACAGGATGCTTTAGAAAAGGCCATTCTACCATTTTACTCAACCAAAAAAACGGGAACGGGATTAGGTCTGCCCCTGTGTCGGGAAATTATTGAATCCCATGGAGGTTCTTTGCGAATACAACATCGAGAAGGCGGCGGCATCACTGTGTCCTGTCTTCTACCGGCTTAATTGACATGATTGTGGTTAAGGAAAATCGGCAAGATACTCAATTCCCACAAGCGTAAAATCATCCTCAAAAGCGCCATTGGGACTCCATTTTTCCAATTCCTCCCGAAGGGTGTTCATGCTACGCTTCAAAGAAAGATCTCTGGTCTGGACCGCTTTTTCCATGAGCTGGTCAGCGCCATATGGTTCATCGGCATTGTTGGTGCATTCAACTATGGCGTCCGAATATAACAACAGCCGGTCTCCTGGTTTAAAGGGCGTTGTATACTCTTCAAAAACAGCATCTTTAAAGAAACCCATAGGCGGTCCCCCATTGCCAATGGTTTTCGCTTCGCCAGATGCGGACAGGTAAATTGGGGATGGATGACCAGCTTGGATAAAGCGAATCTCCTGCTTTTCTGTATGAATGATTCCGAAGATAATCGTGAAGGCCCGGCCCTTTCCAGATTGCGAATGGAAGATTTGATTGAGATTGCCTGCCAGTTCGACGGGTTCGTTCATGATGAGAAAATGGTTTGATCCGTGACTTTCCCTGGTTGAAGGCGGCGTAAGGAAGTGGCTGAGGGTAAAGGAGGTCATGGCGGCAGGAACCCCGTGCCCGGTAACGTCCAAAAGGTAAAAGGCAATCCGGTTTCCATCTAATTTAAAATAATTGAACATATCGCCGGCGACATACTCGCAAGGTATGAACAAGGACTCAAACAAGAGATCCCCAAATTGTTCGGTGGGTTGTGGCAACAGGGCTTCGAAAAGATGTCCTGCGGAGATAAGGCTCTCTTCAATAACGTGATAGGCTTCCGCCAAATTTTTATTGGCGGCGGCAAGTTTGCGGTTTCTATCCAAAAGAGCGGTTTCGTATTGTAGGACTCTGGTCGCCGTGTGGATTTTCACCTTCAACTCGGCCTGATTGCAGGGCTTTGTAATGAAATCGTCTGCGCCGGCCTCAAAGCCGAGAATCATATCTTCTTTATCTTCATTGATGGTAAGTAGTATGATGTAGATGTACCTGGAGAACCCTGCGGCCCTGATGCGTCTGCACAATTCAAGTCCATCCATTTCCGGCATGACCCAGTCGGTGATGATAAGACTGATGTCTTCTCTCTGGATTAGATTCCAGGCCTCGGCTCCGTTTGCTGCACACCTTACCTGGCGGCCAAGCCTTTGCAGCTGTACTTCCAGCAGTTTCCTTGAGGATCTGCTATCTTCCACGATTAAAATAGATTGCATGACAATATCTCAAAAGCAAAAAAGGCTTGAGCGATCATGCATCTTTTATAGCATAACAGTGTGGACCTTGTCACGAATGGATGAACTTTTTCTTCCGAGGCGGGTGGGGAGCGACCACAGCGGGATCGCCCCCTTGATTTCTAGTTCACGGTTCCCAGGAAATAATCGCTCCTTCTGTCAACCGCATGATCTTTGTGGTGGAAGGTAATATTGGTCATGCAAAACGCCAGATTTCCATTGTTTGCCAACAACAGGCTTTCTGAATAGGCGTCCAGTTCGAATGTAAAGGTGATCAACTCGCCATCTGTATTAAAGGTTGATGGGGACCCGAGTGACGCATGCAGTTCGATATAACCGCTGCCCATGCTGTTGAACCCGTATGACATGGATAATCCGGTATAGGGTCCTGCTGGACAGGCGCTTACGTTATCAACGTATAGCGTTCCTCCTCCTGGAGTATACCAATAACCTTCAATTTCCAGATCCGTTGGATAAGATGGGGCCATTGAGGATAATCCACTTGCAAACAAGCTCATGCTAAACACCCCACCGGTCATTGTCAGACCGCTGAATCCCATGCCGGGTGTGCCAAAATCCAGCACTATGCCAATAGTTTTCATGTAGATGAAGTTTCGGTTGAGACTGTCTCTTGGACCCACATAATCGTAATAAGAACCGCAGGGCGGTTTGATCAACTCATAGCCGAGTGGTTCCTCTGCAAAAAGCAGATAATAGCCTTCTTCCAAATCTGGAAAGTGAAAGGAGCCCGTTGCATCAGTTTGGATAACTGTTTGGTTTCCCTGAGAGTCTTCAAGTGTAACCTGGACGCCCGGAATACCCATCTGGCTTATGTCTAGAGCTTTGCCTGATATTTCTCCCGCAGTTAGAGACAAACCGGCTAAAGCCGTCGTCGTGAGTAAAATTGCTAGACGAATACCTGATTTAATAGTCATAAAGTCCTCCCCCAAGTCCTTTTGTTTGTGAGTTTAGCAGAAAAAAGCGGTTTTGAGAGGGTACATTCGTCACCAATGTCCGTGACAAATGTCACTGTCTGGTGGGTTCCTCCAAAATTCCGTAAAGGCGAGCCAGTTCTATGGCTTGAACTCGTTGAGATATCCGACTGTCTTTGGGAATGTCCAATTTAAAATAGATTTCTGTAACCAGATTTCTAATGCGCCCTTCAGCTTTGAACAGCCTTCTGGCTATCTCTTCATTAGTA
>JBNKOV010000739.1:0-3275 GCA_050294955.1 Holophagae bacterium | reverse complement strand
CGCCAGCGGCCCGCAAGGTGTGACCGCCGCCCTTGAGGTGCGCCATCTGGATCCAGACAAGGAGCCTGGCGTGTTTCGCGAGGGCGACGATCTGGTGGTCTCCTTTCTGATCAACGATGCAGCGGGCAAACCCATGAACGGACTTTACCCTGCCGCCTGGATGGATATTCGCTCTGCTGGAAAGCCCACCACAGACCGATTATGCGCCGACAAAACCCGCACCTTTTTAAGCGGCAGCCTGCTGTCCAAGGCTGAAATAGATCTCAATGTTTTTTATGTCGTCTCCCTGAACACAGACGGAACCATCACCATTGTAGATCCCCTGTTTGGTTTTGGCGGCAGCAAGTTACTCGCTATGGCCCAATTGGAAGGACCGGGCGATGACTGGGCCATGACCTCGGATCAACAATTACTGTTCGTCTCCATACCTGAGGCCAACAGGGTTTCGGTGATCAATACGTCTTCCTGGGAAGTAGTAGGCGCCGTGGATGTGGGCGCAAACCCACGCCGGGTGGTCTTGCAGGCAGACGATCAGTACCTTTGGACAGCCCACGACGGCGGCGTTTCCGCCATTTCCACCAGGTCCCTTGAGGTAAAAGCTACTTTTGAAACGGGCTCGGGTCCCCACGACCTTGTGGTAGACGAAAACAACCGTTTTGTATTTTCCGCAAACAGCGGGGATGGGACAGTTAGCGTGATAGACGCCAGGAACTTGAAAAAACTGAAGGACATGCCAGTGGGCAAAAACCCCGTAAGTTTAACCTATTCCGCCAAGGCGGATCTGCTGCTTGCGGCCTGCAGAGACGACGGCGTGATTACAGCCATTGACGCGAAACGCCACGTTGTTCTAGCACAAATGCCCGCTCAGAAAGGGCTTCGGCAGGTGGCCTTTGCACCGGATGGACGATTGGCCATGGCCATCAACCCGGTTACAGATGAGCTGCATATCATAGACGGCGCGTTGAACCGCATCGTACAGACCGGACGGGTTGGCAAAAGGCCGGGCCAAATCGCGTTCTCCGATGAGTTGGCCTACATCCTCCACGGCGACGACGACGTCACCCTTATGATTCCCCTGGGCGAGATCGGGGTCGAAGGCAAACCCATTCCTCTCGCTGATTTCCCCAGCGCCCGTTTTCCCATTGCAGATCCCGCCAACCATTCCCTAACCACGGCATTGGTCAAGGCTCCGGCGGAACACGCCGTGATCTTCCCCAACACAGAAGAAGGCTCCATTTATTATTATCGCGAGGGCATGGCGGCGCCCATGGGTCAATTCAACAATTATGGCCACACCCCGCGATCCCTGATGGTTCTGGATCGAAGCCTGCAGGAATTAAAAGCCCCGGGCCGCTACCAAACCACCGCCCATGTCAAGAAACCCGGGGTTTACGACGTGGTGTTCTTCTTGGAGAACCCCAGAATCTCCCACTGTTTCGAACTGCAAATTCAAATAGACCCCACAAAACAGGCGGAACGCCGAAACAATGAAGTGCATTTGCGCTATGTGAACAAACCCACCATCATCCCCAGCGGCCAGGACACTACGCTGCAATTTGTGATAGCAGATTGGCAGGGCAAACCCAAAACCGACATCCAAGACGTCACCGTGTTGCTCATGGCGCCCGGCGGCGCATGGCATCGCAGGGTGAACGCAGTATCCAGCGGCGATGGGTACACCGCAGTTTTAAAACCGCCCCGACCGGGTTATTATTATGTGCATGTCAAGAGTTTGAGCGTTGGTTTGAGTTCCACCGCCAGCAATTATCTGGTAGTTCACGCTAAGGATGGCGCCGATCTATCGTCAGACGCAAAACCGGAAAAAGCAGGAGGAACGCCCCAATGATGCTTCGCGTAGTGTTTATCTGCCTAATGTCCCTACAGGTGGCCGCTGCCGCCAGGGAAGAAATTTCTCGGGAAAAGGTGGACATGCCGAACGTGCCAGTTCAGGACCAGAACGGCAAGGCCCTCCACTTTTATGACGATCTGATAAAAAACAAAACCGTCGCCATGAACTTCATCTTCACTAGCTGCCCCACGGTTTGTCCGCCCATGGGCGCCAATTTCGGAGCTTTGCAGCGGAAGCTGAAAGAACGAAATATGCAGGACATCCATCTCATTTCCGTGAGCATAGATCCCCTAACCGACACTCCTGAACGACTCAAGGCCTGGCGATCCAAATTCGGCGGCGGACCGGGATGGGACCTGGTGACCGGGAAGAAACAGGACATTACCAAACTGCTGAAAATGCTAAATGTATTTGCCACCGACATCAATACCCACTCCCCTTTTGTGGTGATGGGAAACTCAGAGGGTTGGCGGTATCTCAACGGATTGACGCCGCCTGAGGAACTGGCCGATATGTTGGCGGACCTGCCATCGGCCAAAAGGAAAGCTGTAAATGCCCACCCAGCCGCTCATTACTTTCCCGACACCGCCCTCACCGATCAAAACGGCGTGAAACACCGGTTCTACAGTGATCTGGTGAAAGGCAAAATCATCGTTGTAAATACCTTCTTCACGTCTTGCACCAGCGTCTGTCCCAGAACCATGGACACCCTTGCCCAGGTGCAGGCCCGTTTGGGTGAACGCATGGGCAAGCAAGTGCATATCCTTTCAATATCGGTGGACCCCATAACCGATACGCCGAACCGGTTGGCGGATTACGCATCAAAGATTAAAGCCAGACCGGGTTGGTTCCTGCTCACCGGAACCTCTTTTGAAGTAAATGAAGTGCTTAAAAAACTGGGTCAATTTGCAGAAACTCCAGAGGGACATTCCAATATATTCATCATCGGCAACGAACCCACGGGTTTATGGAAAAAGGCTCTGGGTCTTGCCCCGGCTGAAAATGTGATCCCCATTGTTGAAAGCGTCGTGGAAGACCATGGTTGAAAAAGCCCTTTTGGGAATGATTCTCCTCTTCGCCCTGAGCCTTCAGGGGGGAGAAACGCCAGCAGAGCGCGGGCGGCGGCTCTATATGGAAGGGACCAGCGCCAACGGCGGGGTTGTCACAGCCCGAATTGGGGAACCGCCGGTTGAGGTTCCCGCCTCGGCCATGCCCTGCGTTAATTGTCACGGACCCGACGGTCATGGCCGCGCTGAAGGAGGCGTCTACCCCTCTGACATTACCTGGGCTGCCTTGACAAGACCTTATTCCGTGACCAACCAATCGGGCAGAATACGCGCGCCCTATACGGAACCGTTATTGAAAAGGGCCATGGTTGCTGGAATAGACAGTTCGGGAAACAAGCTGAACAACAGCATGCCACGCT
>JBNKOV010000738.1:0-3291 GCA_050294955.1 Holophagae bacterium | reverse complement strand
GTTCCGGCGATGCGGTCTATGTCCTCAGGGAACTGGACAACGGTCCCAGGCTGGCCGTCAAGGCCGTAAAACCCGGAGGAACCATTACTTACAACGGCGGAACGGCTGCTCTGGATTTCGTTACGCGATCACCGTTTGAAGAATCCAACCCAACCCTGGGTGGAACCTATACCATTGCCAACGACGCGCCAACCGAAAACGTCTACAATGTAAACGGTTACAGCGAAAACTACAAAGTAGTGGTGAACGCCTCAGGGGCCGATTCTGCAACCCTGAATTGGGATTCGAATTCGGGAAGATTGCGCGTTAGCCAGGCTACCAGCGGTAAGATCTTCTTTGTAAGGAAGGAATCGTTTGACACCGAAGAATACGAAGGTGAGATAAAGATCTCGGTAAACACCTATCCCACGGGCTATACAGGCGATACTCAGTTGTCGGTTCCAAGCAGCCAGAGCAATGGGTATTGGGAGCCTGGCGTTACAGGAGGTTATGTTCTCGAGGTTTTGGAGGCCTGGCCAGATCCTGAGTATACGGGTTTTCACGGGGAAGAGACCGGAAGCGACGAAGGCGACCTGGTGGTTAACCTTCCACCTCCCGCGTAATGAACCTCATCGAGCCAGAGACCCCCATTCGAAGCGGAGACGGGGGTTTCGTTTAAATGCCTGCTCCAGTTGCGCTTGATAATGTAATTGTTTCTCTTTTGTCAGGCCGGGTTTTATAAGGCCCAGACAGCTCTGGGCGGCAAGGGCTTCGGGGTGATGGTCCATTCCAGCCAGACTCTGTTCCAACCTCAATAGATCATCGACAACCCGCTCGGCTTCCGCTGGCGACCATGCGACATAGCGAAGCATCCATCTGGCTTTGGTCACTAAGATTAAGACAGAATCGGGGTTCAAAACCATGGCTTTATCCAAAGACGCTCTTGCCTGTAGAAAATCCTTTTCTGGCTTTTTTCCGGCCAGGATCAAATCACGGGCCGTCAGGGTCTGACAGCGTCCCAATGAACGGTAAGCTTCGCTATTATCGGCATTTAAGGCAATCACTTCCAAAATGGCTTCCCGAGCTTGCTTCAGATAAAACTCGGCGGACGCCCCTCTTCCCAAGGCCTGCTCCCCTTTAATGAGCCACGCATTGGCCAGTATAATCAAGACCCTCTCATCTGGGCCGGCCAACAAAGCCTGCTTGCAGGTCTGAATCGCCTCATCCAGATTATCCCCAGGATCACGTCCTTCGCGCACTCGGTACTTTCCCTGGAAAAACCAGGCCGCTGCCATGTAATAGGCCATGGCGTTGGGAGCTATTTCCAAACCTTCTCGGTAGGTGGCAAGAGCCCGTTGAAAATCCGCACTTGGGTCCTCTCCTTGTTCCCAGGCATGCCTCGCGCGACAATGATAGGCCCACCCTTCAGCCTTTAGAGGTTGAATTAGCTGGGCGTTAAGGCTTCGACACATGCGGAACTGCTCCAAAGCCTTTTCGAGAGCGTCCCGATCCAGCGATCCCTTGTAAATTGAACTCCCGCCAAGGGCGATATTGCGCCATATTCGGCCCAGTTGATAGCGGTAGACCGGATGCGTGGGGTTCAGTTGATTGGCCTTTGTGAGGTGTTCTGCAGCTTCCTGAAGCAGAGTTAGCGGTTCATTGGCGCACTTCGATCTATTGGCCAGATTAAACAAACACAACCCAAGATTGTTCAAAGTAATCGCGTTGTTTGGGTTAAGTCGAACGGCTTGTTCATAGGCTTCTATGGTTTGTTTCCAGGCATCGCAATTGTCCAAACCCTTTCTACCCAAGTCCCTGGCCTTGTTTTCCCAGGTGGTGGCCACCGTTGAGTAGTACAGTCCGTCGCGATCCTCTTTCGCCACTTTGTCAAGGGACGTGATCGCTTGATTGATCAGATGGATCAGGTCTCCTTGTGCTTGATCCCAAGCCACAAGCTTTGAATAGCATATGGCCAAAAGCAGATGAGATCTGGAGGTATCGCCGTCTACAGCCAGGGCCTGTTCAGCCATACGAATGGCAGATTTGAGGTGGGCGGAGGAGGGCCTGTTTTTGACCTGCTCTCTGTTTGCCATATAATAATGCAGCCATGCCTTCAGCCTTAAGGTTTCGCCGTCGCCAGGCAATACAGAAACGCACTCCGACAAGCCTTTCAATCCTTCCTCTAGATGTGCGCTAAGGTCATTGGATCCGTACATATCGCTTAACATGAGCAGGATCAGGGTTCGGGCTCTAGAGTGATAGAGACCAGGACTGCTTTGGGCAAGATCAATTGTTTCATTGTATGCGGCAAGGGCCTGTTCAAAGGTTTTTTGAGCTTCAGCAGTTTGACCAGATTGACCCAGTTCCCAGGCCCGGTCTCGGAGAATTTCAGCTTCTAGCTGATAAGCCTCGTAAAACCAGGGAAGCCTCTTTTTTGTCCGGTTCAACAGGTCTTGGGCGTCGTTGTACCGCTGCTCAATATAGGCGATCAAGGCATGGGCGTACTCAGGGGAAGCGACAGCAGCGTCTCCAGCCTTTTTCATGTAAGACAAAGCAGGTTCGCGATACCGCTCCCGCGCCTCTTGCATCAGCCGTTCCCGCTCTTCAGGATTGCCATTGAGGCGAGAGGTTTCCAAGGCCCTGCTGTAGAGCTTACTGTAACAGAGACCAAGAGCATAGGCGGCTTCCGGTTCGCGGTAATGCCAGGTCCACGCTGCCTCTAAATGCTTTAAGGCCTCTTCTACTTGATCTTGAACGAGATACCCCCACCCAAGCGCAAAGTTGCCTGCGCCCCGCGCGGCCCCGCCGTACTCTGCAATCTCCTTTTCAATAAGCGCCATGCGGTCCCTTAAACGAGCCCGATCTGGCCGGATATCGTGGCGTCTGGAAAGGTGGCTATGTCGCGCTTCGGCTTCGATTTCCTTCACCTGGGCGGTAAACAGACGGGCCTGTCGTTCTCGAACCGCCGTTCTCCAGAGCCCCCAGCCCAAGGAGACCGACAGGAGTATTATGAAAAGAAGGGCCAGGGAAAAGAGAGCCTTGTTTTTTCGAACCTTTTTAGCCAGACGCAAAACAGGACCGGCAGGTTGGGCCTGAATGGGATCTCCATTGAGATAGCGAACCAGATCGTCCGCAAGCGCACGGGCCGAACCATATCGATCTTCCCTGTTTTTTTCCAAGCACTTCATGACAATGGTGTCTACATCTCTTGGGACCGTAGCATGCAGTTGCTTGGGCCGGGCAGGTTCCTGGCTGAGAATATTCATGAGCACCGTGGCTTGGGAAGTGCCCGTAAAGGGCGCCTGGTCCGTT
>JBNKOV010000737.1:0-3292 GCA_050294955.1 Holophagae bacterium | reverse complement strand
CACGAGCTGCCATTGATCAATCCAGTCGTCAAGTCGATGGAAAACAAGCTGATTGTTGGTTTTGAGAATAAAGACTTCCTGGGCTTTCCCTTCCACAAATCCCACGTATTGAATTGAAAAGGGTGAGGGGGGGGGCTTGGTCGGTTTTGGCGGTTCACTCTTTTCGGGCTCTGGTGGTTTGGGCTTAGGCTTTGGCTCCTCCTTTGGTGGTTCTTGAACCAGTTTTCTCTGGTAGAAGGGATCCCATTTAACTTCCTCTTGCTCCGGTGCTTGATGTCTGGCAAGGATTTGGGTTCGTTCGTGGATGTCAATTTCTCCGGATGTGGAGACATCTCGAACCGACGTCTGATCCCCGTCAGTCTTTTCGAAAATGCTCACAACGTTGCTGCCCCACACGAAGAGCGCAATGATGATCAATACGATGATGGTCGGTTTTGAATCAGTTTTTATCATCTAACAACCAGAGGAGAAGTTGTAGTCGGGCCTTGACCTGACTTCTAAAGGGGTCCATGCGTAAACTGCCGATTTTAACGGGCATGGCGTGGATTTCTAATTGGTAGCACATGTCTACCAGAGAATTGAACTGGCCTTCCACTTCAAATTCTACCTGAATGTAGTGGTCCCTTTGCGAAACCCTGACATTGCTCAAATTAAGGGCTTTAGCCGCAGTAAGGGTATTCAGCTCGCGTAAATAGGCCTGTTGGTTATGCCAGGAACTCATTTGATCGCCTATATTGTTTAATTCGGCGCGCAGGGTAGTGTCTAAGGCCTCCAACAAAGCTTTTTCTGAGATTTTGCGCTCCAGTTCGGTCCTTTCGGTGATCTGAACTTGAGCTTCTCCCGCTGTTTTCAACCATGAGGATATGGGTAGATAAAAGCATCCGTAAATTACGAAAATCAGAGCTAAACCGCTAATAGTTAGATATATGTAGAGTTTTGTGAAAGCTGTTGATCTGTAAAACCTCAACTGAAGCCTCCCTCTATTTTTACTTCCAACTTTTTGGTCCTCGCCTGGCTTTTCAATTCCTCAAAACGCAGATAGTTCAGGTTTTCCATTTCCCGGATCTTGTCTATTGCGTCTAAAATAACATTCATGTTTGGCCCGGTGAGCACAAGGGTGAATTCATGGTCATTCCAAAAAAACTGTTTCCAGGCCACCTGGGTTTCGGTTAGGTTTGCCAGAGCGGCGATTGTGTTGGCGATAGGCGATTGGCGATTTGAGAAATCTTGGATTTCCTTCAGTTTTTCCCAGGCAATATCCCCTCGCGCTTGGATAACGTCTATTTGTCTGGCCTCTTCTCGGTGAGTGTCTAAATAGGCCTGGGCAGATTGTATAGATTGGTTGAAATCCTTTTCGACAACCAACCACCGCCACCAAATCAGCAGGCCTACGAGCACGAGTGCAACCAAAACTTTGAATAGGAATTGCCTGGTTTTCTTGAGTTGAGCATAGGACAGGGAAGCAACACTCTCAAATGCCATCCAAGAGCCTGCTTGCTCCAGGAGGGTTTCCAAGGCAATTTGGGCGGTTTCATCAGGGTAAGCATCCTCGGGGACCCAATTCCAATGTCTCGTTACCCCATCGCTGTCACATTCAGCCAGTAGGCTCTGGTTACCAAAAATGACGAGGTGAGGTTCCTCCAGGTCAAGCTTTAGCGGGACAAGGAGAATTGTGAGGGTTTCAGGCCAGAGAGCGCAAAATTGCTCTAAGTGCGAAGCCACTTCACGGGGGATGGCGGTCACATGAATTTGGTCGCCAAGTAGCTGAGATCTTAAAACCCAGGCTTCGGGTGAAAGGCCGAGACGGCGTTGGGCCAGTTCAGCGGGGATGCTTGAGCCCTGTTCATCCCTGAAAAAGACAAAAAACTCTGGAGAGAGCACGAGTTCCACGGAACCGTGAGGCGTCACTTTTTCCAGCAGCGCTAACAAGCCGGTCCATTTATCTTCATTTCCCCAGGTGTTCATGGTGTCCATTTCCGGGGGGAATTTTCCGGTCAGCAGGCTCCAGCCTGTACTATCGATCCAGATTCTCATGATTCTCTATCTTTGAGGAATTGTTCTCCAAGTCAAGGGGTTTCACGGGTTCTTCGATAATTGGTTGCTGTTTAACATCCCTGTCCTTCTTTTTTTTGTTCCTTCTCCAAAATCGTTTTTTCTTTGGTTTAATCAATTGTTGTTGCCGTTTCACGTCCAGAGGGTAGTCGAGTCCTTCCCGCTCCTTAATAATGACCACGGATCCTTCGTCACCATAATAGACATATGGAGTCAGGTAGATAACGAGCTCCGATTGGGCGTATTCTCGGGTCTGGTTTTTGAAGAGGTAGCCTAAAATGGGGATGCGGGAAATGCCTGGGATGCCCTGGTTATTCTTCCTAAGTGTTTCTTCAATGAGTCCTCCCAGAATGATGGTCTCACCATTTTTAAGCCGTACCGTGGACTGAAGCCTCCTTGTTGAAATGGGGGGCGGCACGTTGTTTTGGACCTGGCCAAGAAACGAATTGAAAATGGGCTCGATATAGGTGGTTATTTCGCCACTTGCAGTAACCCACGGTATTACCCTTAGAGAAATATTGGCCTCAACTGTTTCAATGCGTTCAGTGATTTGGGATCTGGGGGTTTCATCCCCCACCAGCGTCTCTGTTTGAAGAAGAATGGACTGCGTCAGGCCCACCTCAATATAGGCTTCATGGCCGCTCAGGGTTGCAATATGGGGTTTGGATAGAATACGCGCCTTTCCCTGGGTTGCGAGGGCTTGCACACGCACTTCAAAGTTGGAAGGCAGTTTGGTGATGCGAAAGCGGTTGTCTGCGTCACGATTGGCTTCTACCGAAACATCCAGTTCTGGGAAATAAGAGAAGTCACCATTGCTGATGCTCAAGCCGTATCGGTCCATATCATCAGTTCTGTAGTCCACAACCAGGGCTTGAATCAACACCTGCGGCACGGGTTTGTCCACAAGTTCCAAGCGGCCCTTAATCTCGGAAATAATATCCTGGGTGGCTGTGACGAGCAGGGCGTTGTGCTCTCTCACCAGGATAATGTCGGCCTTGATGGCTTCGCCCAGGCTGATTTCCTTTTTAAGGGATTGACCGCCCTGTTGGTTGAAGTTGCTCATGGGCGATATGCTCGAAGGACCGTTTCCTAAAGAACCTCCGCCAGTTTGATTTGAGAAATTGCCTCGGTTGTTTGACCGGTTTCCAAAATTAGTCTGACCGACCTGACTTTCTGCAGACGCAACACCGATCTGACCGGTGTGCTAAACCGGTTAGACCGGTTAGCTGACCTTGTCAGC
>JBNKOV010000736.1:0-3296 GCA_050294955.1 Holophagae bacterium | reverse complement strand
CCTGAAAATCAAGTATCGAGAAAGTTTCAGACCCTTCGCGCCAGCCTGTCTTGAAGCCCATGCACCGCAGTACTTTGACATAGAAACGCCCTCGCCCTACATGCTGCTGGTGGCCAATGTGGGCCAGGCCCATATGCTGCCCGAACAGCCCGAGCCCGATTGGGAGCGTATTCAGGATTGGGCCAATACGCCCAGGTCCGCCATTCCGGCCGTAACCCATGTGGATGGTTCCGCCCGCTTGCAAACCGTAAGCCGGGAAACCAATCAAAGGTTTCACAGCTTATTGGAGGCTTTTGAACGGCTAACCGGTTGCCCCATGGTCATTAACACCAGTTTCAACGTTCGGGGCGAGCCCATCGTCTGTACGCCGGAGGACGCCTGGCGGTGTTTCATGAGAACCGAAATGGACTATCTGGCGGTAGGTCCGTTCCTGCTCAAAAAAGAGGACCAACCTGCTTGGAATGAAAAAGGTCAGTGGCGCGAGACGTTCAAATTAGATTAGAATGAGTCGAAAATGTGGGAGGCATTGATGGGAAAATCCAGTTATGTTGGAAAGTTATTTCGGGAGTTATTTCTCTTTGCAAAAAAAGAGAAGGTATATTGGATTGTTCCCCTGGTGATCATTCTCCTGATTATCGCTATTGTAATAGCCGTCAGTCAAACTGCCGCGCCCTTTATTTACACTCTTTTCTAGAACGTAAGACGAGCTATTTCACCAGTTGTGAATTTTTAGTTCGAAAAAAAGCGTGAAATAGTGGCGGCCCGGGCCGTTACGATGTAATATGAACCTACACGCCCTCGCGGTAAAGGCATTGCGGACTGAGGACAGAATGACCGACGATTCTTCGAATCACAACAAGCGTGGACGGACCCGCATTCAAAAAAGGTTAAACGCCTTTTGCGAGATCAACGGGTCCCGTTATAAGGCGCGCACCTTTGACATCAGCGAGAATGGCATGACATTGTTGGTCACGCCAGAGTTGCCCATCGCGGAAAAATACACCGTTTTCTGCGCCTTGCCAACGGGCGTGTGGGCCACGTTTCAGGTGCAGGAGAAGTCCCGTAAGTTAATGACTGTCAGAGATCTCACCGTCTTGAGGATTGGTGTGAACCTGCTCAGCCGCAAGCTGATTCGCTATAGGGAAAGGCGGTCTCAGACCCGTTTTCGCAAGGGGATTACAGCCTGGTGCGAAGTAGAGGGACGCCGGTTCCGCGCACGCACTTACGACATTAACGAGAACGGGTTGGCCCTGGTCACATCGCCCGAGCTACCCGATATTCCCCATTTCCTGGTGCGTTGCGAATTGGAGACAGGCGTTAGCGCCGTTTTTGAGGTGGAAGTGAAGCAGCGTCGCGAGATAAAACGGGACAAGCTTCACCTCCTGCGATTGGGATTGAGCATATTAAACGAAACCATATACACGGTGATCTTTTTTAGAGCCCTGGCCGAGCTGCAGTTTAAGGAAGGCGTTTTCCAGGAGAAATTGGAAAAGGAGGATTTGGGCAGGGTTCTTCGTTCCAGAAGCAGGCTCTCCTTTCAACTGCCCGTACTGGTGGAAACTGTTGGGTCTGAATATGTTTATCGTTGCAATACAATGGATGTGGACGCTGGCGGATTGAGCCTTGCCACGCCTCCCGAATTCCCAATCGCGGACTGGTTCAGACTGGTCTGCATAGATCCAGGCGGCCAGGAAGTGGTAGTTAAAGCACTGGAAAAAAATCGAAGGCCTATGGCCAATGGTCAACTTCGGGTGGGCTTTAGGGTAGTGGAAGGCAATATCGCCTTTCGTTCTATGGTAGCAAGGTATACTTGACTGGTTTAAACAGTAATTTGTTTAAGTTGGCCTTGCTAATAAACGATAAGCCCTTTTAGACGCGGAGCGCCTATGGAAATCAATACACGGTTGCTGGTAGTAGATGATAATGAAGCTATTCACCAGGACTTCATGAAAATATTATCCCCACGACATCGCGGAGATTTACGGTTTGCGGAGCTGGAGTTCGAACTTTTTGAGGAAGCAGTTCAGGATAAAGGCATTCTGGCCAATTTGTCATATGAAGTTGATTTCGCATTTCAAGGCGAAGCCGCTTTAAAGTTAATTGAAGACGCTCATAAAGAAGGGCGGCCCTATTCTCTCGTTTTTACCGATGTGCGCATGCCGCCGGGCTTGAACGGCATTGAACTGGTTAAAAGAATATGGGATCGATTTCCCCATACGGAGGTGGTCATTCTCAGCGCCTATTCCGACTATAGCTGGGAGGATATCGCCCAAAAGTTTGGCTGGACGGACAATCTCTTTATCTTGAGGAAGCCGGTGGACACCATCACCGTCAAGCAGATGGCCATGGCTTTAACCAAGAAGTGGTCGGCGGAATCGGAGTTGCGCAACCGAAGCGAGCATCTTGAACGTCTGGTGTCCCAAAGGGAAAAGGCCGAAATGGCCTTGCGGGAGTCTGAGCGCAAGTATCGCAGCATTTTCGAAAACGCCATGGAAGGTATTTTCCAATTCAGTCCCGAGGGCCAGTTTCTCACGGTAAACCAGGCCTTTGCAGAGCTGATGGGGTTTTCTTCCGCCAGGGAGTTGGTGAAGTCCGCTTCCAAGGGGACCCGTCAGTTTTTCCCAAATAGGGACGAGCGACGGGCGTTTGATCAAGCCATACGCAAGCATGGGCGGGTTAGAAATTTTAGAGCCGAAGCCCTCAAAAAAGACGGAACCAAAGCCATGGTCACCCTGAACGTTTACGAAGTAAGGGATGGTTCTGGCGATCTGCAGTTCTACGAAGGTACGGTGGAAGACATCACCCAGGTTCTTCGAAATGAAGAACTTCGAATAGCCAAGGAGGCGGCTGAAGAGGCGGCCCGCGCCAAAAGCGAGTTTCTGGCCAACATGAGTCATGAAATCAGAACCCCCATGAACGCCATTATGGGTTTTACCAGCCTGTCGCTTAAAACCCGGCTTTCGGGCAAGCAAAGGGAGTATTTAGAGACCATTCAAGCCTCATCGGAGTCGCTGCTGGGCATTATCAACGGCATCCTGGATTTCTCAAAAATTGAAGCTGGAAAGCTGGAGTTGGAGCGCCTTAACTTTCAGCTATTGGATGTATTAGACAAAATTTCCAATATGTTCTGCAACAAGGTGGCGGAATCGGGCGTTGAAATTGTTTTGGACGTGGAGGCCGAGACGCCCTGCTCTTTGGTGGGCGATCCGCTTCGGTTGGAGCAGATTCTCATAAACCTGATCAGCAACGCCCTGAAGTTTACTGCGGAAGGCGAGGTGGTGCTTACGGTGTCAACT
>JBNKOV010000735.1:0-3297 GCA_050294955.1 Holophagae bacterium | reverse complement strand
TGCCCAACCCGAGCGCTGGGAATAAGCTCCAAAAAGCCGTCCACCATGCCGAGTCCCGCGCGAAGAATGGGGAGAATAACCGGCTTCTTGCCTTTAAGCAGTGGCGCGTCAAAGGTTTCCAAAGGCGTAGCCACCTTACGTTCGGTTAAGGGCAGATTGGCGGTTGCCTCGTAGGCCAGGAGCAGCGATAGTTCTTTCACCAGCTCCTTGAACTTCTTTTTGCTGGTGTAGGCATCACGTAGGTGAAACATTTTATGCTGAATCAGCGGATGCGTTGCAAGAAAAAAATTGGGGTGCTGGAGATTTTGGCTGGTAGACATGAGCATACCTCATCCATTCATATTTGCCGTTACCTTACGACATCGCTGGGCCGGAGTCAATAGAAAGGATCGTTCTGAAAATCGTAGATTTGTTGCATTTGCTCTGCCTTTCGCGTTACCTTAATAGAGGTTTCGGCGTCACACCCGCCCTAAAGGCAACGAGAAGCGCATCAAGGAGGCCTCATGAGACTTAAATGGTTGTGTTTATTACTGTCATGCACGCTCCTTCCTCTGCGCTCCCAGGAACCTGCGGCTGTGACCAATCCCAACGATCCCGAACTCCGGGCTTGGACGCCTTCACAATCTCCTATTTTCGACGATTTACACGATATAGAGTTCTATGGCGATCAGAAGGGTTGGGCCTACACCTACGGAACAGGGACCCTCATTCATACCGAGGACGGCGGACAGACCTGGAAGGTCCTTTACCGCTTTCCAGGACACGAATCCGGGTTTTTCTTCGAACAGATCCAGTTCCTCAATGAATACGACGGCTGGATTATCGGCGACTATGGCCACGTCTACCGCACCCGGGACGGCGGTCAGAGCTGGAAAGATGTCAGCCCCGCCATCACAAGCCGCTTGAAAGGCCCTGCGGAAGGCGCTCAAGGCGTCCGGGTTCTCTACTACGCCATGCATTTTAATTCGTGGAAGGAGGGGTTCATTTCCGGCGTGCAATACAAGCAGGATGAGCCCCATTTTAAGGAATTCCTTTTAAGCCGAACATCCGATGGCGGGCTGAGCTGGCACAAACCCGCCCGATATCAACCCACCATGATGCTGAATATCGTCTTTACCGATGAAAGAACAGGCTTCGCCACCTCGGAAGACAGTGTTTGGAAAACCAGAGATCGCGGACGAACCTGGGTCCGATCCTTTTCCGACAACCCCGCCTTCCGAACCGGTCAGTTGCGCGGGCTCTTTTGCCTGAACTCCAAGACCGTTTTCGCATGTGGGTTTGATGGAAAGGTGGTCCGCTCAACCAACGGCGGCAACTCATGGGACGTGGCCACCGTCACAACCAACCGTCTGAGAAGCCTGGTGTTCACAGACCCCAACCACGGCTATGCTGTTGGAGACAAAAACAAAACCGATGGCGTGCTATACGCCTCAAACGATGGAGGCGCAACCTGGAGAATGCTTCCATTCGAACTCCCAAACCTACACCGTTTAACCCTCTCGCCCAGCCGGGTTTGGGCCGTGGGAAAAAAAGGAACCATCATCAGCAGATCTCGCTGACGAACCGGGTTCTGGCAAAGGTTGAAACCCACCTCCAGTTGGCTCAATTGCCTACTTTTACGAAAATTGTAGGGATTTGTGTTTGTAAGTTTTGAGATTTTTCTTTAGAATTCAGGTTAGACATTCGTTTGCGTAAACCCTTCTACGGGGCAAAAAGTGGGGACCATGACCAAACTGCCGGGATATCTTATAAAAGAGAAGGTTTTTAAGGGTAACTTCTGCGAGTTGTTTCGCGCCATCAGGGAAGCAGACAATCGCAGCATCCTCGTTGAGTTCCCATCGAACTATAAAACCAGGAAATCCACCATAGAGCATCTCAAGCATGAACTGGAAGTAGCTGGTGATCTTAAGCTTCAGACTGTCCTAAAGCCCCTTGCCGTCGAGGAACAGGGGCCAGCTCTGGTCTATGAAGATTTTAACGGATTGCCACTCAGCGCCCTGGCCAGGCGGTTAAAAAAAGACGTGCGCGGCATTTTGGAGATCGGGCTTCGCCTTGCACGGGCCGTTAGCGCCATTCACCGCAGAGAAATTACTCATAGGAACCTGAACCCGGAAACCATTTTCTACGACCCAGAAGGCGGCCGACTGAAAATCGGGGGATTCAGGCAATCCACGCTGCTGTCCAAAGAGCGGCCTCGCCTGGTCTCCATCCACAGCCTCACCGGCATGCTGGAATACATCTCGCCGGAACAGACCGGCTGCGCCGCCCCAGTGATCGACTCTCGCTCCGACCTCTACTCCATTGGGGCGGTCCTCTACCGGCTGCTGACGGGCATTGCGCCCTTTGAAGCCCGAGACCCCATGCGCCTCATTCACGCCCTCTGCTCCCACGACCCGGAAACCCCCAGGGCTCTGGCGCCTGAGACTCCCAAGGAAGTGTCTGACGTGGTCATGACCCTTCTTTCGAAAAGAGCTGGAAACCGCCATCAAAACGCCGACAGCTTGTACGCCGATTTGGAAACCTGCCTTGAACGCCTCAATCACCCCAAAAGGGAAGCCTTCATCCCAGCCAGAACCAATGGAAGCCAGACGCTAGTCACACCCGAGCGCTTCTTTGGGCGCGAGAAAGAGATGTCTGTCTTAAAAGAAGCCCTTTCAGACGCTTCCCATGGTCATTTCAGCTTTCATATCATTGGAGGCGACGCCGGAAACGGGAAGATGAGCCTTATCAGAGAGGCCCAAAAAGAGGCCCTGCAAAGCGCTGGTTATTTCGCAAGAGACGGTTTCACGCCCCTCAGCAAATCCCTGCCTTATTCGGCCATACGAACCGCGTTTCACGCCCTCATTCTCCAAATCATGGAGGAGGGTCCCAGTCGATTGGAGCTGTGGCGAAGAGAGGTATTGAGCGCTTTGGAAGGCCATGTTGGCCTGCTAACCTCCATCATTCCAGAAATTACCCTGCTAACCGGGGAACAGTCCATGCCTCTCAGGCTTCCCGAAGAAGAAGAGGCCCTGCGTCTGGAGAAGGCTTTCCTCGACTTTTTAACCGCAATCGCCAGAAAAGCCCGGCCCCTGGTCCTGGTGCTCACTGAGTTGCAATGGGCGGATGCGGCGTCCCTAAACCTGCTTCTGAACCTGGTCAATCGCGGAGAAATCCCCTACCTTGCCTTTATTGGCACATGCCAGACCTCCAAGGTCAAACCGGGCCACGCCTTGGAGCCCATTTTAGAGAAATTACGAGAAAACGCTGTGGATTTTGGCTTTATCAGGCTAAGACCCTATAGCAGAACCGATACGA
>JBNKOV010000734.1:0-3299 GCA_050294955.1 Holophagae bacterium | reverse complement strand
AGTCCTACCGCATTTGAGAACTGGAGTCGCCATCTCCGAAAAGATATTGAAATTCTTGCTATTCGTCTTCCTGGACACGATAGTAGAATAAGAGAAAAGCCTTATACAGATTGGGATATCATGCTAAATGATATTCTAAATCAAATAAATCCTTTTCTTGATAAACCCTATGCGTTTTATGGCCATAGCTTTGGCGCAAGGTTGGCGTTTGAATTAACACTTCGAACTCAGGAAACAAAAAACAGGCAGCCCGAACATTTATATGTATCGGGATGTCGTTGTCCCCATAAACCTCATGGCATTCCACTCCATAACATGTCCCTCGACCGCTTTACCTGGCATGTATTGGAAATGAACGAGAATATGAGAGTACTTGAAAATGCGAATTCAATTGTGAAAATACTGGAGCCTGCGCTCCGCTCAGAAATCAAACTGTCGGAACTTTGGGGAGGCGAGAAATCTCCCGTTAACGTACCCTTAACCGCCTTTTGCGGCATGGATGATCCCCTGGACACTCCAGCCAAAATGCTGGAATGGGGGCGTTACACCCGGAGCGACTTTGCCTTTCACACCCTGCCAGGAGGCCATTTTTTCCTCCACTCCCATGAAGCGCAGTTACTTGAGTTAATAGCCCATAATCACCAGAGCGAGCCATCCTCAGCCCTTGCAGCCTGTTGAACCCCCATCGCGCAATTGCTAAACACCTTGCTTTGGATGGACAACCCCATAATAGACACATTTCGCGGAGGCCAGAATGACCCGAGAACCCCAGTCCGCTGTCCTGGAAACCCTACAAAACACGTCCGTAAGTCCCAGATTAACCCTGCCCCTGAAAACCTGTGAAACACCGAACTTCAAGAGAATGAGCAGTCTGGCGTCGGATAACATCACCCAAAAAATAGTTTCGGGCGAACTGCCCATCGCCCACCGAGCCCTCGCTGCAATGGCCGCCGTCCTTTACCGCTACAGCGGTCAGGACCTGTTGGGTCTGGGATGGATCAAAGAAGACGAAACCCGTGTGTTGGCGGTGGATTTCGCAGCGCAACCCAGTTTCAGCCATATTCATCGCCAGATAGAAGCCGCGTTCCAAAGCCCAGGAGCCTCAAAACACGCCTTGCAGACCGACCATCCCCAGGCCATAAGGGTCGCCCTATCCGGACCCGACAGCGCGGTAGACACCCATTGGGACATTCACGGCCTCGTCTCCCTTGAAGAAGAACATATCGAGGTTTTATGGACTTACGACGCCAATCGCATTGATCCCCATTACATGGCTCAGTTGGCCAGGCATTGGGTGAACCTGTTGGGGCAGGGCGTTGAAAACCCGGACCAAAAAGCCGCAATTGCCCCCATGCTCACCTACGAAGAGCAGGAAAAAATCCTAAATGAATGGAACCACACCGAACACCCCTTGCCCAAACAAGCCTCCATTCACCGCATCTTTGAAGGAGTGGCTGGAAGATATCCGGAAAACGTCGCTGTCGTCTGGAAAAACACCCGGGTTACCTATCGTGAGTTGAACGAAAAGGCCAACCAACTCGCCCATTACCTGCTTAACAGAGGCGTGAAGCCCAACACGCTCGTTGGCCTGTGCATGGACCGATCGCCAGAGATGATCACCTGCTTATTGGGCATCCTAAAAGCAGGCGCGGGTTATCTGCCCCTGGATATTAAATACCCGGAAAAGCGGCAGGCCCACATGATTCAAGACTCCGGAATCGCCCTCATCCTCACCACCCGAAAGATGGAAGACCGGCTGCGAGGGTTTTCTCCCCAATGCATCTTTGTGGATGAAGCGCCTCAAAGCACCCAATCCACCGAAAACACAAAGGTTGAAGGAGAACGGGAGCACCTCGCTTATGTGAATTACACCTCCGGTTCCACAGGCAATCCCAAAGGGGTCTCCATCTGCCATAAAAATGTGATACGTCTTGTTTTTGGAGATAATTGCGTTTCTCTGACTTCAGAGAACCGCATTTTGCAGCAGGCCACAGTCTGTTTCGACGCAGCCACCTTCGAAATATGGGGCGCTTTATTGCACGGCGCTCGTTGCGTTGTCTTTAGCGAAACCTTCCCCACTCTCAAGAAGCTGGGAAAAACCATCGCAGACAACCAGGTCACCACCCTGTTCATTACCTCGGCCTTTTTCAATTTGATCATAGACGAGGCGCCGCAAACTCTGGTTGGCGTAAAACAGGCCCTGGTTGGCGGCGAGGCCCTGTCGCCTACCCATGTAAGGAAAGCCCTGCAAATGCTGCCAGGAACCCAAATCATCAACGGCTACGGCCCAACCGAATGCACCACCTTTGCCGCCTACAAAAACCTCACCGAAGTTCCAGAAGGCGCCGCGACCTGTCCCATCGGAAAACCTCTCAGCAACACTCAGGCCTACATTTTAGACAACAATTTGCAAATCGTAGCGCCCGGCGTCGTGGGCGAGCTTCATCTCGGAGGAGATGGTCTGGCCCTTAACTACTTAAATCGAGAAGATCTCACCAGGAGTAAGTTTATCAAGAACCTGTCCTTTCTCAGTCCAGAAACTCGGCTTTATAAAACCGGCGATTTGGCGAGGTGTCTGCCCAATGGGGACATAGACATCTTGGGACGAGTGGATAATCAGGTGAAAATTCACGGGTTCCGCATTGAGCTGGGCGAAATCGAATCGGCCCTGAGCGAACACGAAAAGGTGCAACAGGCAACCGTCGTCATCCGCAATGTGGCCTTTAATGAAAAACAGATCATCGCCTGGGTTGTGACTAACGGAAGTCCATTGGAAGCAGAGGATTTAAACACATATCTCGCCCATCAGCTCCCTGCTTACATGATCCCCAAGGCCTACCGCTGGCTTGACGCCCTGCCCCTCACGCCCAACGGCAAGGTGGATCGCAGCAAACTAACCGAAATGTCCAATTCAGAGGAGAGGGGATAAAGGCATGTCGTCCATTTACTTTACGCAAGAACACCACCAATTCAGAGACCAGGTGCGGCGCTTTCTAAAAGAAGCCGTGCTTCCTCACGTAAACCAATGGGAAGAAGATGGCTGTATCCCTGCAGAAGCCTGGAAAAGATTGGGTTCCGAGGGCTATCTGGGATTAAACTACCCCACAGCCTACGGCGGTGGAGATAAAGACATTTTCCATTCTGTAGTCTGGTGGGAGGAAATGGGGCGCACGGGTTACGCGGGATTTCGCGTTGCCGTGGCCCTGCACGCCAACATGGCGATTTCTTATCTCGCCAAATACGGCAGCGAATATCTAAAACGAACGTTCCTGGTCCCAGCCATTGCTGGTGAAAAGCTA
>JBNKOV010000733.1:0-3304 GCA_050294955.1 Holophagae bacterium | reverse complement strand
CGCGATCATAACCGGAAGCGCCATTCAAGGCGTCAGCGTCGATCATAAACCCAGAATAGTTCAGGGGGCTGAAGGCGTTAATCACCTCATCCGGCTGAGCATAGAGCAAACAAGCCGGTAGAAGGAATAGTACGGAAATGCGTTTCAGGCGAGAGACGAACATGGTTTCACTTCTCATGATCAATTTTCTTTCGGGGTTATAACGGGCGGCGTGTTGTCCGTGACATGAACGGTCACCGTGCAAGTCGTGGTCTGGCCCGTCGTCAGGTCGGTTAGAGTAAAACGAATATGGGTGACGCCCATCGGGAAGCAATCCTCTACATAGCCGCCTTGATTGGGAAGATAGTCATTGGTAATTATGTAGTCGCCAACCACGCCAACAACGGTGGGAGCCAACGTGGCTTGTCCGCAGCAATTAACGCCAGCGGACACCAGAATATAACGCTCGCAGAGCAGTTGGATGGGATCGTTTTGGGGTTCCTCGCATTCATCGGGAATGCCATTCCGGTTCACATCCTGGCTGGTTCCCGAGGCGATATCTTCGGAGTCCGGAACGCAGTTCCCATTGCAGTCGTCAAACTGACACCAGGTGATATAGAGGGTCATATCATCGATTGCCGTATCGTCGCCCAGGTACACATCCAGTGAGCCATCTTGAAGGATGTCATTGAGGATGTTGTAGGTTCCTTTTTGCAACGGCAAATTCAAGAGATCCAAGGTAATCTCATAACTGCGGAAAGGCTCCCAACCCTCCACAATCTCCGAGAGCGTCCGGCTCCAAGCAAAATCCTCAACCCGGCCTTCCAGACCAATGATGTCGTCGAAGCCTCTTTCCCCAGGCGTGACTCGCAACACCAATGTGGCTCCCACAATCATGCAGGGCAGGTCGGTGAAGGTATGTCCAAAGGAAAGACCCGATATCTGCTCGTCGAATTGACGCCATTTCTGGGAAAAAGGGAGAAGGTCTTTTCCGGGAGACGCAGGCTCAGCGGGAAGACGATAATCATCCCGTTCGCCAGCCTGATAGACCGTAGACATGGTTTCGCTGCCCTCTGGACAGGGATTGCTTTTCTGGGCCAGAACAATTGGGGCGAAAAGTAATAAAGGCAGGAGCCAACGGGTATTTGAGCTTAGAAATTTCATCATAACTCCGGACAGAAAAGAATGCGCGGGGCGACCTGATCCACCACCGTCACTACCACAGCACAGGTCGCCGTATTGCCGAAGGCGTCGGTGGCGGTAAAGTTCACAGTTGTAGAACCCGTGGGAAAACAGGCAGTGAGACCGCCCGCGGCCGCCTTGGTTGCCGGTCCTTGTTGGTAATCGTTGGTAATCACAACCCCTTCCGCGCTGCCGCATGGATTAACCGCGCTAGGGCTTAGAGTCACCTCGGCGCAACAGGCGTTGGGCGTTTCTTCAGTAATGTAAGCCGTCACATTCTGTGGGCAGGTAATGACGAGCGCCAGGTCCTCGCAGGAATCCTCCACGCCGTTGTTATTGCAATCGGAATTCACACAGGACGTGATTCGAAGCTCGAAATAATCCACGGTCGTATCATCCTGGAAGGTGATATCCAAGGAGTTGGACCCATTGATTGTGCTCAAAATATTCGTCGTACCGCCGCCAGCCAGAGGCAGAGCAGTTAAATCCAAAGTTAACATGGTCGTGAGACCCGAGCTATTCCAAGGTCCGCTCACCACATCAGCCACCTTTCTCGACCACGCAAAAGCGGGCGTGCCGCCCGTAGCGCCAATAGCAAAGGTGTCGTTGCTTGCCAGAGAGGATGTGGACTTAAGCTGCATCACCAGGGTGGCGGAGATGATATTGCAGGGCAGATTCTCGAAGGTGTGTCCGAATCGACGATTGGGAGACGGATAATCAAAGGGCGCCCAAGGCCCATTGAACAGAGCGAGAAGCGCCGAGCCCTGATAGGTGGGTTCGGTCCCACCCGAAAAATCGTCCGGAGTTCCGGCGTACAGGGTCTGACTCGATTGGTTTGAACATGGCGCGCTGGCCCAGACGACAGAAGTCATCTGAACGGGTAATGCCAGAATTAGTAAAAGAAAAAATCGGTACATGAGCAGCTCCGGACGGGATGAAACTTTTCCCATGAAGCGAAGTATAAAGAAAGAGGCCCCCAATGCGGCAGAGACAAGGCTCACGATCTGGCGTGACAAATGTCATGGGTTAGAGATTTTTGATGGAGATTGGGTTGATCAATGGATTCAAGGCCAGGGGAGAATTCAGCCCTGCTCAATCACGGGTGAAAATGAGTCCCAACAGCCAGTTGCAAACCCAACCTGCAGCCAAAATAACAACGGTAACTAGCTGCTTTATTTAGAATTAAAATAAAGCTAAAAATGATTTTTAATTTTTTATCATTCTTCCATTTCCAAAATGGAGAAATGAGTATATTCTTTAGGCGCCGGGTAACCGGAACCGGAAAGATTTGCGGAGCCTGAAGGATCTGCAACAAGATCAAAACAGCTCATAGCAAATGTTCTCTGATTGGTTGATTTCTCAATTTTTAACTTATGGAGTTTTTGAGATGATGGAAGAAGAATTTTGGGGCCTTATCGCCAAAGCGGGCCAGGCCGGTGCTGAAGCATTTTCTGACACCCTCTCCCAAGAACTGGAGCGCATGTCGGCTCCAGAGATCATGGAGTTCCACCTTTCTTTACGAAAAAAAATGGTTCTGGCCTACCGTTGGGATCTTTGGGCGGCTGCATATTTGATTATGGATGGCTGTTCCGACGACAGTTTCGAATATTTTCGTGCCTGGCTGATTACTCAAGGCAAGACCGTTTTTGAAAAGGCCCTAAAAGATCCCGACACATTGTCGGAAATTGAGATAGATGAGGACCCCGACCAAGAGGACCTGCTGTATCTGGCTCCGGAAGCCTACGAAGAGAAAACAGGCAAAGAAATGCCCAATCACGGCATGCCCGACCCCGCAGAGCCCAAAGGGCGACCCTGGAAGGAAGAAGCAGTGGAAAACCTCTTCCCCAAATTGGCTGCAAAGTACGTTGAAGATTAGGCCCTTGCCGGACCTGTCTTCATATTGAGGGTTTAAGGGCTGAACAGCAGGATCAAAATCAATCGCGCCGTTCAGCCCTGTAATTCCTACCCAAACCTGGGCTCTCCTATAGTGGGCATGGCCCGCAATTATCTTTACAGTCCTGGTAGAGTAAATTGCAATTGCTCTTACCAAAAGAACGACAAAGATTCCCAGCAGAACCCGCTGGACAGTTTTCGATGACGAAGGCTAAACAATCGCCTCTATCATTTACACAACTTACTAAAC
>JBNKOV010000732.1:0-3305 GCA_050294955.1 Holophagae bacterium | reverse complement strand
AGCCCGAAGACACTCTCCGCCAACACTTGGAGGCCAATGGCCTTTCTTTGAATGCGAACGAGAAGCTGAGGCGCGTTTATCGGGGGGAGTTAGAGGTCGTTCGCATTGAATATGAAACCGAAGATGTCCTCAAGGGCAAAGCCATGTTGCGGTTCTTGCGGCGGAACCAGACCTTGAGCGTGGACACAAAACAGGTCGATCCCATCGACGAGGACTGGTAATTCCCAATGCGACTCGCATTTCATTCAATTCCAGGGGAATGACAGCGTAAGTTTTTTCCTGTGTGCGACAGGTGAAACTGGTATAGAATGAAAAGGGTGGCACATATTAAATGGGAGCTGAGGCCCGAGTATGCACATAGATAAAATGCCGGACTACGCGGTTTTAAACGAGCCATTTATCAGCGAGTACCTGGATCAAGGCAAGGTTCACGAAGGTAGAGATCGAAGCATTTTTCTGTACACCATTCACGATGGCCATGTGATCCCCATGGATATTTACAACGCCATGGACACGGCGGGTCAACAGAATTTGGATCGGACGTTTATCAACGAGCGAGATTGGGGCGCCAACGCGGTGGCCCGTCGGTTGGGTGAAAAGTTAGGCCTGTCCCGGATCGGCAAAGTGGAGCTGGCTCGATGCGTGATGGACTTCGGCCGGTTTCCGGGTATTTCGCCTCCTGAATCCAATCATCTCACGCGTCACTCCATCAACCTTGCGCTCAAGGGCTTGAAACGTCCCGTAATGCGCAGGATCATGGGCTATTACGATCAGATTTCCCAGTGCATGGCCAACCAATTGGAAGAGATGTTGCCCGATGCGGAAATCAGCCGAAGGGAATTGTTGCAACTGGCTGTGCATACCTACGATGAGCACAATCTAAGCGGCACGAGGCGCCCCGCTGTTTCCCTTATTTTTCAACCTCAATCCTACAGGGACAACGCAAGGCTGCCCTCGGAATTGTTCGATCCTTTGTTGCCCCATCAAATGGCGGAATTCACCTGTGACCGCACCCTGGCCTATCGTATCGCGGTAACCATGGAGCGCCGGTACATTCCATCGGGCATCAACTTTCCCTATAGTTTGCCGGAAGGCAGCGTGGAGCTTCGCTCACAGGTTTGGTTCTTCTTTAGATATCTACGAAGCAGGTATGCGAGGTACTTGGAAAGCGAGGGGATCGAAACCAATCAAGAGGTGCTGAATCTGGTGTGGAGCATGTTGTTGAATCCCAACCGCAGGGACCTGCACACCCGAGTATTAAAGGCCTGGCTGCACGATTTTCCACGCATTCCGCCCGACAGCGGATTAAGCGCCGTGTTCCCCTTTCAAGAGGCCGAATCCATTTACGAGGATATTCAACGCCGTCTGGTGAAACATCCCGAAATGGTGAACGCCTACCGCTTCGCTGCGGCTCGTCCAAGTTCTTTGGCCATTGAAGTTCGCAAGGACTGGCTCATGGAAGGCGCTAACACCTTGCAGGGGTTCTTGCCGCAACGCATTCGAGAGGAGAAATTGGAAGAGGTCACCGACGCCTTAAGCGAAGCCATCAACAATTATCTTGAATTCGACCTGTGCAGCAAACTGGAGCTGGAGCGAGACGCCAAAAAAAGCGGCACCTGGGCTGGTCGTTTCTAGAAAATCGACCATTGCATCTGTAGACAGGGGAGACCCAAAACGCAAAGCAGAGGCAAGGCGCCAAAAAGCGCTTCTTGCCTCCGTGCTTTAATGCGGATTTAAATTAGCTCTGGCCTTTTTCGTCCAGCTCGTCCATGAGTTCTTTAACCTTGAAGTGGATGGGCGGCTTTTCCCCGTCTTCCACATCAGCATAGGTGTCCAGAACTTTCTGGAGATGCTCGCGAGCCTGAGTGTCGTCGCCTTTGCCCTGGCAAGCTTTGGCTATTTTGTAATGGGCCAGGTCTTTGTTGGCCTTGTCGCTCAGCAATTGTTCGTATTGCTTGATGGCGGCATCATATTCTTTTGCAGCCATGTGAAGATCGCCCAGGCCTTGAATGCCAATAAAACGCAGGGCCTGGTTGCCCCCAGCAATTTTTTCGTAAAGGGCTTTCACTTCATCTTGCCGGCCCAGAGTGGTGAGGCAATTGATTTTATACAGAATCGCCTGATCCGCAACCATGCCTGAATGAGAGGCAATAACCTTGTCCAGCTCAACCAGCGCAGCTTCAAATTTGGCTTTATTGCTGTCGAACTTCAGTTCCGATTTTTCATCATCGATGTTCGTGCCCAGAATTTTTTCCGCTTTATACAGATCACCCGCATTGTCGATTGCCTGACTCTTCTGATAGGCGTTATAGCCAAAAAAGAGGGCAAGGGCAAGCACGATGCCAGCAGTCCACCCGAATACTTTGGTAGGCTCTTCTTGAATGTAACGGGCGATCCGTTCCAATCCGCTGAGAATCTCGTCCTCTTTCAAGAGCTCTCTTCGTTCTTCTTTTCTCTTGGTCATTGTAATCCCTGCTCCAATCCTTATAGAAAA
The DNA here is from genome assembly GCA_050294955.1 of Holophagae bacterium. Taxonomy (GTDB): domain Bacteria; phylum Acidobacteriota; class Holophagae; order Acanthopleuribacterales; family Acanthopleuribacteraceae; genus JBNKOV01. Next base: position 811 of record JBNKOV010000732.1, on the reverse strand, counting down.
AGGCATTGCTTTTCATCCGTAAGGCGGGATAGCCCGTCATTTAAACGGAAGCATCCATTTACGAAACGTTTTATCATACAGCAAATGGCGCGAAAATAAAGCAAAACCTGAGGGGAGCCGTGCATTCTAGCGACTTTTCTATCGGATCACATTAATGGGAAGTGATTTCCAGGCCCGCCCCCGCGCCATATTCTACTCTATATAACCCATGGGCGGCAAGTTTATCCGAAGAGAAGACCCTGCTAATCCTTCCCGGCCCCAAACCCTTGCCTATGAGCATTGCTCTGCCCGGCTGTCTACATCCACTATTTCATTAGTGGTTTAAGTCTTGTTTTAAAGAAGTTTGTGTTTGGAGTAGGGGAGTCTTGCCGGGGTTTAATGGCATGAGTCTTAAGAGAGGCGTAAAGGCCTGATTTTGCCTGTGCCGCGTTTCAGGCATTCTTTGCTTTCATTGGAGCGCTCTGTGAACAAAGGGCGTTTCCAGAGTGACAATTCATGACTACTGTCGCCAAGGTCAGTTGGTGGGATGAAACGCAGAGGGCAAAACTTTCCCAAGCCAGGGCTAGCCCTGCACAAGCAGGGGAACGCCATACATAAGTGATGGTCAGACTCGCCCAAGCAAGGGGCAATATTCTCAAGCCGTGGCCAACTCGACCAGAGAAAGGAAACGGATCCTCAAATCATGCTCAAACTCGCGCAAGGAAGGGAAAAAGATCCTCAATCCTTGGCCAGCTTGCCCAAAGAGAAGGGCAAAACTCCTCAAGCCACGGTCACACCTGCCCTAGCTAAGGCTAAACATCATCAAGCCGTG
>JBNKOV010000731.1:0-3305 GCA_050294955.1 Holophagae bacterium | reverse complement strand
TCAATCACGCCCATCAGGCCCTGGCCAGGATCGTGGCCCCAGCAACGCCTCAGACCATATTGCTGTTTTCAAAAGAAGCGCAAAGTAATAGCTTCTTTCGGTTTCTGGGCAAAGCGCCGCTTGTTCGCCGCATGATGTTTGTTGCGCTCACCTTCCTTATCCTCTTTGTTTTGATCTCACTCTCTCCCGAAGTCAAAACCGGAGGCGGCGGCGTTTTGAATTCACAAGGCCTTCCACTGCTGATCAATCTAACTTTTTTCATTGTATCGGCAGGGCTTGGCGCGTCGTTCGCCGCCCTGTTCCAGGCGAACAAGTATATTGTGAAAGGCACCTTCGATCCAAAGTACGAGTCATCCTACTGGATTCGCTTTGTTTTAGGACTGATAGCCGGGCTGGTGTTGTCTGAACTTGTGCCCATCCACAGCACAGACCCTGGGGTGTCCATGGGCAAACCCACCATTGCCATGTTGGGCGGATTCTCGGCTGCCCTGGTCTACCGCCTGTTGTTCCGGCTGGTGGAAACGGTGGAATCCCTGGTTCGCGGCTCGGCCAGTGAAGTGATTGAGTCGGAACAACAGATAGCGCAAATGACGGCCAAAGAGCAAATTAGCGGGGAGCGAGTGGCCATGGCGGCTGAGCTGATAAAGCTGCAAGACCTTCTTGTTTCTCAAGACAACCCGGAGCTTGTAAAGGAACAATTGAGCGCCATGCTAGCAGATCTCGCCCCTGAAAGAATGAGAGCTGGAAAGGATGCCTGACTAAAAAGCCGAGCCCTAAAAATTCACATCGCCGCTTTTGAATCGTCCCTATGTGGAAACCGGCTGCAATTTTCAGAAAAATGGCTGTATCACTGCGCCGCTCTGGAAAATCGTCAGCTCGGTCAAGGAGAAACTCATGACTGTAGAAAGCAAAGAGACAGTTCATTACAAGACTGATCCAAAAGCATTTTCCTTTAATGATATCAGATGTGGCTATGATCGAAACAGGTCTCTTGGGGTCCTGCCCGGTTCCGGTCTAACTCGGAGTTTTAGCCGGGGCCGCTGGTGTGGTTAATGCCCTGACCCATGAACATGAGCGTTGACTCGACTGGGAGGCTCGATCATAGTCATGATCCATCAGGGTCTTTTTGGAGCGTCTTTCGCCTTGGCCGAAATGCGCTTTCCCCATCACGGCAATGCGGCGACAACCGGATGACTCCTTTCCGGCGCAGAAAGGAGTGTTAGACAGATTACTTTTATGGGGCCTTGTGTTTCAAATCCTCATCTAAAATGAAGTACCGGGCCTCTCTGGACACCAGCTTCATTTTTGCATCAAAAAATCGCCTGCCCACTCCGGTTCGTCTTCCGCCCAATTCTGTAAGGCGGATCTATGGAACAACAAGGTTTTTTTTTAATTGACTCCTGGGATGCCAGATCCCAACTATCGCTGCAACTTCCTGACCATTCATTTCTTAGCCTCTTCATTATATTAGGGTTGGGAATCGACACAGCGTCTATTGGAGGCGCTGATTGAGATACCTGGCTGGCATTGAGAAGGAATCGAGAATTCGTCCGAGCGAGCAGGACGAGGAAGAACTGGAGGCGATTGGGAAGGGCGACAAAGCAGCGTTCTGGCGTCTGTGGCAACACCACTCCTCCAAACTTTACGAGCAGAGTTTGATTTTAACCGACGGCAACCATGCCGACGCAGAAGACCTTCTCTCGGAATGCATGCTCAAGGCCTGCCAACGCCTTCCCGAATACGCCGGAGTTATTCGAAACGCTGAAGCCTGGTTCACCCGCATGCTTCAAAATTTGAGCATCGACATCATCAGGCGACGCAAAAAGTTGCCGCCCATCGTTGACAATGACACCGAAACCAACCCCAATCTATCTCCTGAAAAAAAAATGATCTACTCCGAGCGAATCAGCAACTTGCTTCAATTTGCCCGAGATCTGCCGCCCAAATTGAAGAAACCTTTTGTGCTGTACTTCATCAAGGGTCTCACCTATCAGGAGATTGCCCATCGCTGCAATATCACGCCAGTCAATGTGCGCAAGCGCATTCAATTGGCAAGAAGCGAGTTGCGCGCTTTTTTGTCGGAACTGGAAAGTGGAAAGCGGAAACCGCCGCCGCCAAGCCAGGCCGGTTTCTCCGATTTAATCCGGGCCAGCAGAAAAAAAGCGGACAAGGGGCCGACCACCATTCATTTCAACTGGCGAAGTGTAGAATACTGCCGACCCGTCTGTTACCGGCTGCCCTGCAAGACGGTAGTAAATCGCCACATTTACCTGGATCGGCATTTCTGGGGACCCATGGACCCTAGAGAACTGCCACGACTCAGGCAATATGTCGCAGACCACCCCAAGGGTTGGAAAAAACGGCTGAAACTGGCCCAGCTCAATGATCAGTTGGGGTTTTGGGCCGATGCTGCCCACCACTACGGCGCAACCTGGGAGAAGAAAGCGGAACCATCTATTGCTTGGAGACATGCTCAGTTGTTGGAAATCGCGGGTCAACGCCAGCAAGCCGCTGAGTTGCTATTGCATACGGGGAAAAAAATGGAGAAACGAAAACGCCTCCTGTTTTTGAGCAAAGCCCTGAGACTGGGAAACCAGATAGAGGAAGCTGAGGCAACTCTGCGGGAGATTCTAAAATCCCACTCCACCGATTATCCCGCAAAACATCTTCTCGGCGTATGCCTTCTCTCAAGAGGGTGTTACGAAGATATTTTGGAATTATTTGAGTCGGAGCGCCAGGGGGAAACCAGGCATCTTCCCACACTCAATCTTATTTTAGAGGCGTTCAAGGGTATGGATGATGATCGGGCTCTGAACGACCATCTCAAATACATGCTAAAAATTCATCCCAAAAATCTGCCCTCGCTCAAGTGCTGGCTCGACCAACAGGCAGGCAGATCTGAGATGGATCGATTTGAATATCACGGTCGCTTGAACTGGATGGTGGAACAGGGTTCTCACTCGCCGTTTTACCTGGAGTCCCTTTGTTTTTTCTTTGTTGCCTCGGAAAAGAGCCAGCGCGCGCTTGAAGTTTTTGATTCTTTTGTGGAAACCCATCCAAACAGCCCTGCGGGTTGGTATCGGCTGGCCAGATGGCAATTTCGTTTGAATCATGAAGCCCTGGCCCGAGAGTCTCTGGCTCGGGCAAATGGTCTGAGCATTGGGGCGGGAATGGAGGAAGAAAGAGCGCCCCAAACCAGCAGCCAACTGGAACAAGCCCTCAAAACCAGCTATCTGGCGCCGGGCAGCTTGTACTTTATTTAACGCCCGGCTTTGAGGACGGTTCTTGCCCCTCAAGGCCTCTTA
>JBNKOV010000730.1:0-3311 GCA_050294955.1 Holophagae bacterium | reverse complement strand
TCCAGGAAGCCCTGACCCTCAGGCCCGACCACGGTGAGACCATTGGGGATCTGGCGCAAATCTACGCCGCCAGAGGCCTGGCGGAACATGCTGTAAAAGTGGTGGACCAATGGGTTTACCAGTACCCGTCTCGAAACAATTACCTACAGGCCAGTCGTATTATGGAAGAGGCCGGCATACCCAAGGCGGCTGCGTTCTACCGGGCCGAATCGGAAAACTACGCCCAATAATCCGGGCTCCCTGTTCTCAAGAGGTCGTTATGAAATATTTCCCTACATCCAAAATCATCTTCTATGCTCTATTGGGAAGCCTTATTTTACTAAGCAGTTGCGGAGGGGGCCAGCAGGCAGAACGCTTCCCCAACGCACCGGTTATCATTGTCACCGTAGACACCCTTCGCTCGGACCGTTTGTCCATCTACGGCTACGACAAAGGCGAGACGCCCGGATTTGAAGCCTTCGCCAAAGACGCCATCCTCTTTGAACGAGCCTACGCCCACGCGCCCATGACCCTGCCATCCCATTCCAGCCTTTTCACGGGAAAAATGCCGCCCAACCACGGTGTGCGCGAAAATGTTGGTTTCAAGTTATCCGCGGAAGAGAAGACCCTGGCCGAGGTTCTTAAAGAAAATGGATACGCCACCGGGGCCGCCGTCTCATCCATGGTGCTGCGCAAATCCACGGGCATCTCTCAAGGCTTTGACTTTTATGATGATATCTTCGATTTTGGGACGAGGAAAAATGTCAAAAGCTACCAGGAGCGCAACGGCATCAAGACCATCGAACGCTCCCTGCCATGGTTGGACGAGAAGAAAAACGACAAACTCTTTTTCTGGCTTCACCTCTACGACCCACACACGCCGTACCACGCGCCAGAGCCCTTCCACAGCAAATTCAAAGACCCCTACGACGGCGAGATCGCCTATAGCGACGACCTTTTGCGCGGTTTCTTTGATTTCCTGAAAGCAAAGAAGATCTACGATTCCGCCATGATCATAGTCCTCTCGGATCACGGCGAAGGTTTGGGCGAACACGGGGAATCGGAACACGGCATTTTCACCTATCGCGAAAGCATCCAAGTCCCCTTCCTCATCAAGCTGCCAGGCAATAAACGAGGCGGCGAGCGCATCCAAACACCGGTGGGATTATCCGATATCCTGCCCACCGTATTGGACACCCTGCAATTGCCTCCCCAGCCCTGCGAAGGCGAAGCGCTCTTTTCCGACAAAAAACTGGACCCCGAACGCCAGATCTACAGCGAAGCCATGACCGCAAGCCTCCATTACGGATGGCACGCCTCTCGCTCCGTCATTGTGGAAGACCTTCATTACATGGAGGGGCACGAGCCGGAGCTTTTTGATCTGGCAAAAGACTTCCACGAAAAGCAGAACCTCTACGGCAACAGAAAGATACCGGAAGAGGCCACCAGCCTCATGGACGCCATGGCCGGAGGTAAAGAAGAGACCACGGCCATCTCCGAAGCCGATAAGGCGTTGCTGGAGAGCTTGGGCTACACCGGCGGCTTTAATGCCTCCGACACAGCCAAAGCCCTTTCTGCTGAAGAGTTCATGCAAGCCTACGACATGATCACCACCAGCCAGCGTCTCATAAACGACGGGAAATACGCCGAAGCCGAAACCCTGCTGAGCCGAGAGTTGGCCACCTATCCCGCCATGCTGGATTTCCGCATCATGTTGGGCCACGTATTGAACCTTGAAAAGAAATTCGAACAGGCGGAATACCTCTACATGGAAGGCATTGCCACCTCACCCACCCACCAGGGCCTTCTGTTGGGCCTGGTTACCGCCCAACTGGGTCTGGGCAAGTTTGAAGAGGCCGACAAAATCGCCCAAAAAGCCATGGAAATTGCCCCTGTATTCTGTGGTCGCAAGCTGATCTTCATGTTCTTTGAGGCGGGCCGTTTCGAGCAGGCCGCCAGCTACGCCCAGGCCATGAAAAACGAAGATCCCGAATTTGCCTTTGTCTACTATATCCTGGCCGAAATGGCCAAACCCGAGCCCCTTGAAGACGCAAAAGGCTTCTTGAAAGACGCCGTGGTGCAATATGCGGATAAATTCAAAAAGGCCGAACTGGTGTCCACCCTGTTTTATATGGGCGACAGCATGGCGCGCATGGGCTCATACGAAAACGCGCTTATCATCTTCCAGCAGGGCATGCAAATGGACCCGGCCAATGGCGATATCCGCTGTGGTCTCAGTAAACTCCATGCGAGCATGAAACAGACCAAACAGGCAATTGAGGTGCTTGACCAGTGGGTTTACAACTACCCCACCAAAGCAAACTACCTCAAGGCCGCCGCGACCATGGAAGAGATTGGCATACAGAAAGCCGCCGATTTCTACAGGGCCGAGGCCGCGAAAAAACAATAAAAGATCGCCGCACAGGGTTTTCATCTCCCCGCTCTGCCAGCACACCAAATTTCTATGCCGACTCAAGACGCGGAAAAACCTGCACAAGCCGTGGCTATGGCTGAAAAGACCAGGGAAAAAGTGACCCAACACATCTCAGCAAAGGAACAGGCAGGGAAATTGACGCTCACATCAGCGCAATACAAAAACAACCTGGCTCAGAACTGACCAGGCCGTGGAAATAGATACTCACCTCAGCGCAATACTTGCACAACCCGATGTCAAACCCGCCCAAGACAGCTCAGAACTCGCTCAAAGCGAGGAAATGGTTCCTCACAACAGGGCAATCCCTACTCAACCCGACGCCACACATGCCCAAGCCGTGGAAATGAATCCTCACATCGACGCAAAACTTGCACAACACGAGGAAACACAAAGATACAACTGGGAATAATAAGACTTAGCTAAAATCACACTCCAAACGTTGACCGACAAAAACCCCCAAACCAGGAACGCCTTTCTTTAGGTTGAGTGTGTCAACAAGATTGTGTAAGTTAGAGATTCAAGAGCTTCTAGCTTCGTAGAGAATCTTGAATGATCGCATTGCGGTTCTCCAGTTGCCGACCGGGTTTTTCCATTTCTTGGATGCATTGATGATCGCCAGGTAGAACAATTTCAATACAGCGTTGTTGTGGGGAAATATAGAGCGATTCTTGGTTACCTTTCGAAGCGCTCTATTAACGGATTCCAACGGATTGGTTGTATAGATAATCCTACGGATATCTGGTGGATAGGCAAAGAATGTTGAGATCTCAGTCCAGTGACTGCGCCAAGACTTTGCTATGTAGGGGTACTGAACCTTCCAGTTCTTAGCAAAAGCATCCAACTCCTTCAAAGCCATTTCCACTGTATTGGCTTGATAAACCCGCTTGAGATCGATCAC
>JBNKOV010000729.1:0-3322 GCA_050294955.1 Holophagae bacterium | reverse complement strand
TTCCATTAAAGCCCAGGTGGCTTCCTTGGAGAAGCAGATGGAGCTTGCCCAGCTTCAACTGGACTACTCTCAGCTCATTGTGCCGATCGATGGTTTTATCGCCTCGGTGAAGGCGGAGGTGAATGAGAATGTGCGACAGGGCCAGGAGATTGCGGTCCTGAATGCGGGCTCTCGCTCGGAGATCAACTTTGTGGCGCCGGAGAATCTGATCAGCCAGATCAGGGAGGGCGACCCGGTGAATGTGCGGTTCGACGCGCTTCCCGGGGAGACCTTTGGGGCTACGATTACCGAGGTGGGTGTTGCGACCAGCGGCACGGCAACCACCTTCCCGGTAACGGCTCGAATGAATAAGGCAAACAAGGATACCCGGCCCGGCATGGCGGCTGAGGTGATTATGAGTTTTGCCCAGGAGGGCAGTGAACCGGTGCTCTATGTAAAACCCAAAGCGGTGGCCGAGGACGGCGAGGGCCGTTTTGTCTTTGTGGCGGAACCCTCCGAAAACGGCCTTGGCCAGGTGGTTCGAAGGGCGGTTTCTACGGGCAATCTCACGGAAGACGGCCTGGAGGTTAAATCTGGGGTTGCGGACGGAGATCTGGTGATTACTGCCGGGTTGCGCTTCCTTAAAGAGGGCATGACGGTTAAGATCCCTGAAGGCGCGGAGGAGTAGGTTTTGAACGTTACACGCTTCGCGATTGACAAGACTCGCATCACTTATACTCTTCTAACCATTATTCTTATTAGCGGCTATCTATCTTATATGAAGATGTCGCGCAGCCAGGATCCCGGGTTTATTATTCGAACGGCGACGGTGATGACCTACTTCCCCGGGGCCAGCCCGGCTCGGGTGGAGAATCTGGTGACGGATCGTCTTGAGAAGGCGATTCAGGAAATCCCCGAACTGGATTTTGTGAACAGCACGTCCAAAACCGGGGTGTCGATCATCTACGTGAACATTAAGGAGAGCGAGAAGGTGATGCGCCCGATTTGGGATAACCTGAGGCGCAAGGTGGATCGTGAAAAGAAGGGTCTGCCCGAAGGGGTGATTGGTCCTTTTGTGGATGATGACTTTGGCGACGTTTACGGCGTCATCATAGGGATTACGGGCGATGGCTACTCCTATGCGGAGCTGAAGGAGGTGGCCGACCAGGCGAAAGACGAGTTGCTGCTTCTTGAGAATGTGGCGAAGGTGAATATCATCGGCGCTCAAGAGGAGCGGATCTTTTTGGAGTACAGCAATAGTCGGCTGTCTAAGCTGAAGTTGTCGCCTTATGAGTTCTCTCAAATTCTGGCTTCTCAAAATATTCTGACCCCAGGCGGCGCGCTGCGCCTGGATGAGGAACGCATTTTCCTGGAGCCCAGCGGCAACTTTGATTCGGTGCAAGACATTGAAAACTCCATTATTACGCTTCCTGGCAAATCTGATGTGGTGTACCTGAAAGACATGGTCACGGTGAAGCGGGGTTACATCGATCCGGCGGAAAAGCAGATGTTCACCTCCAGTCTGCCCTCATTGGGTTTGGCGATTTCCATGCGGGACGGAGGCAATATTATTGCACTGGGCGAGGAAGTTGAAGGGGCCATTCGCGAGCTGCAAGCGGCTTATCCTATTGGGGTTGAATTTGAGACGGTGGCCTTTGAGCCCAGCCAGGTTCAGCTTGTAATTTCTAATTTCACCACCAGCCTGTTGCAGAGTATTGGGGTGGTGATGTTGTCCATGATCCTGTTTCTGGGCATTCGCACGGGGCTGGTGGTTGCGACGCTTATTCCTACAACCATCCTCATGTCCTTTCTAGCTATGTCCTTTTTTAACATTGGCTTGGACAAGATCTCCCTGGCCGCTTTAATTATTTCGCTGGGTCTGCTGGTGGACAACGCGATTGTGATGGCCGAGTCGTGCATGGTGCTGATTGCGGAGGGAAAGAGCCGGGTGGAAGCGGCGATTGCGTCTGCCAACGAGTTGAAGATTCCGCTGCTTACCTCCTCGCTTACAACGGCGGCGGCCTTTCTTCCCATTTTCCTGGCTGAGTCGGCGACGGGCGAATATACCGCTTCGCTTTTTAAGGTGGTCACCATTGCGCTGCTCTCGTCTTGGGTCATGGCGCTGACGGTGATTCCCCTGCTCTGCGCTACCTTTTTGAGGGTGAAGCCGGTGGAGGAGGGCGCTGCATTTAACAGCGCCTTTTATCGGTTCTATCGCAAGCTTTTAGGCGCGCCTCTGAGGCGGCCCTATCTGTCCATGTTGGGTATTGTGGCGATTTTCTTCCTGGCTATTATAGGGTTCCGCTATGTGCCCAAGAGTTTCTTCCCCGACTCGAACCAGCCCATGTTTACCATTAAGCTGGAGCTGCCGACGGGTACGGCCATCGAGGAGACGACCCGGTCTGTGGCCTTGTTGGACGCCTATATGCGGGACCATCTCATGAACACGGACGCCTATGTGCGCTTGACGCATCCCGGCATGGAAACCGAGACTTTTCTGGCTCAAAACCCGGAAGTTTCCTATCGCGAGGGCATTGTGAACTGGACCACTTACGTGGGAGGCGGCGCGCCCCGTTTCTATCTGTCGTTTAATGTGGACCCGCCAACGCCCGGTCTGGCCAATTTCATCGTGAATGTTTCGGACTATCGGGTGATGCCCGAGTTGATCGCGGAGATTAACGCGTTTTGCAAACGAGAACTGCCCGACGCCCTGGTTGACGGGAAACCCCTGTCCAACGGCCCTCCCGTGACCAGCCCCATCGAGGTGCGGGTCTCGGGCAAGGAAACGGAACAGGTTTTTGCCATTGTTGAAAAGGTGAAGTCGCGTCTGGCCAGCATTGCCGGAACTCGCAACATCGATGAAGACTGGGGTTTGCGCACCAAGAAACTCATTGTAGATGTGAATCAGGCCCGGGCCAGACGAGCCGGATTGAGCAGCCAGGACATCGCCATTTCACTGCAAACCATGCTCAGCGGCTTGGAGACCACCCAGTTCCGCGAAGACGATAAAACCATTCCCATTATTCTGAGGTCGGCGGCCTCCGACAGAGAGGATCTGCGGAAACTGGAGCAGCTTAGCGTGTTTTCACAAGCCACGGGCCGGTCCGTTCCCCTGCGGCAAATTGCCGATATTCGCCTGGTCTGGGAACCGCCGTTGGTAAAACGCAGAGACAGATTAAAAACAGTGAACGTCTCTTCAAAATTGGAGGACGGCGTGACGGCCGCCGAGGTTGAGGCCCAACTGGTTCCCTTCCTTGAGGAACAGAGTGCGAGCTGGCCGCCGGGCTATCGCTATGAGTTGGGCGGCGAGAGCGAATCGTCCGGGAAATCGCAAACCTCGATT
>JBNKOV010000728.1:0-3323 GCA_050294955.1 Holophagae bacterium | reverse complement strand
CGCCATCCCACGTTCCTCTCGCGCACGCCCTTTCTGAAACTCCACCAGGTATAATGGCCCGGCTCTTCCCCATATTTTTCTCGAAATACGTCGCGCCATCCCGCTTCCAGGAACTGATCCATCCAAGCCTTTTCCTCAGGCAGAAATCCCGGATTTTTTCTATTGGCCTTGGGATTGGCCAGGTCTATGTCCCGGTGGGCTACGTTATAGTCGCCGCAGACGATCAGCGCCTTGCCTTTTTGACTATAGGCCATGGCCGTTTTCAGGAGATGCTCGCAAAAATGTAGTTTATAGTCAAGGCGAGTGAGGTCGTGGCGCACGTGGGGAAAGTAGCCGTTTAAAAGGGCGAATTCTTTATATTCCAGTATGATAACCCGCCCTTCACTATCGATGTGCGGGTCTCCCAGTCCTTCAACAACAGCAAGCGGCGCTTTCCTGGCGAAGATGGCGACCCCGCTATAACCCGGTTTTTCTGCAGAATGCCAAAATGAATGGTATCCTTTGGGGTGACGCTGGTCTTCTGTGAGTTGAGAAGGCCGAGCTTTAGTCTCCTGTATGGAGAGAAAATCTGCGTCGGCCTGTTCGAACCACTGGGCGAAGCCCTTGCGATAAGCCGCTCGAACGCCATTCACATTCCAGGAATAAAACTTCATGAAAACGCCTCGAAGAAAAGATAATTATAAAATCCGCGCCGATGAAGAGCTTGTCAGACAGGGCCTGGTCGAAAACGCTGAGGAGGCCAGACGCCTCATCATGGCCGGTCTGGTATTGCTCAAAGATGAGCGAATTGACAAACCGGGAACCTCCATTAAACAAGATTCCCCGTTGAGAATCAAAAGAAAATCCAAACCTTACGCGAGCAGGGCCGGTCTCAAGCTGGAAGGCGCTTTTGAGGAATTCGATATTTCGGTGGAGGGCAAGACGGTTTTGGACCTGGGAGCGTCCGCCGGCGGCTTTACCGACTGCATGCTGGGCAAAGGCGCCAAGAAGGTTTACGCGGTCGATGTGGGGGTCAATCAACTGGTCTACCGTTTAAGAATAGACCCAAGGGTGGTAAGCCTGGAAAAGACCCATGCAAAGAAACTGGACAAATCCGTGATTCCGGAAGCGATTGACTTCCTGACAGTCGATGTCTCGTTCACAAGCCTGGCCTATGTGCTGCCGCCTATATTCCCACTTCTCGCGCCAGGGGCTACGGGCGTCCTTCTATTCAAACCCCAATTCGAAGCGCAGAAGGAACAGGTAGGCGCCGGCGGCATTGTAGAAGACGAAGCGGCCAGAGAGGCCGCAACAAAAATGGAAGCCTGGTTCAAATCCCAGGGAGTGACCATCCTGGGCAAAATGAAGAGTCCCGTCAAGGGACGGGACGGCAACCAGGAATATTTATACTGGGTTGAACTACCGGCAAGAACCGATGGCAAGATGTGAGAAGGCTAGTTGGCAGACCCGCCCGTTTTCATTTTCGGTCCGGGACCGTATTGAAAATCGGGATAGGACTCGCCTAACTTACCACTGATGCCAAATCCTTCGAACACGTAATCCGACTCGGTAGATTCAGCAACTCGGTAATCCCGACCAAAGCCATCCTTCTCGGGAATATCGTTCAGATACTCCTTAAGCGGACTTTCAGAACCGGAAACTTCTCCCCATTTTTGGAAAACAGGGTACTTGCCTTTTTCCAAATAATGCTTTTCCATAGCTTTAGCCACTTGGAAGAGATTCATGACCGAGACTTCATAGGCAGCCTTGTCACGATTCGACTTGACCACGGGGAGAACCAGGGACGCAATAAGTCCCAAAATAGCCAAGACAATCAAAATTTCAATGAGCGAAAATGCCCGATTCCTTTTTGTCATTCCAAAATTCCTCTAAAAACTGATTCAACAGCATCCATTACCGGCTACTATTCTAACTCAATGAAGGTGAACCGGCAAAGCCCATTTCCAAGAAGATTCTGTAAAATGGCGTTAAAATAACGAAAAAACCGTGTAGAAATCCGCTACGCCGGACAAATCCACCCTCTTAAAAATAACCCTGCTCTTTTCCTTTTGTCAAATAATATCGAAAAGAACGGAACGACATGCCCAGCAATTCACAGGATTTGGTTTGAACGCCGTTGGTCATATCCATGCTCTTTTTCATGTATTTAAAGCGAAGCCCGTCTAAATAAGCCTCCAAATCCATGCCCTCGGACGGTATGACGATCTGGCCGCCTGCAACATTGGCCGGCGCCCCGATCATCTGATCGGGTAGATTGCTTTTGCCAATCAGGGGACCGGGCGTCAGCACCACAATGCGCTCCAAGGTGTTTTCCAGTTCCCGCACGTTGCCGGGCCACGAGTAGCTTTCCAAGGCCTGAATGGCCTCTGCCGAGATTTCCTTGGGCTCCTCGCCGCATTGCCTGGAGAACTTTTCAACGAAAGACCTGACCAGAGGCATGATGTCTTCCTGCCGATCTCGAAGCGGGGGCAGCTTTATGGGAATGACGTTGATGCGGTAGAACAGATCTTCCCTGAAGTTGCCCGCCTTCACTTCTTTTTCAAGGTCCCTATTGGTTGCAACCAGGAGGCGAAAATCTACGGGGATTTCTTCGGTTCCCCCTACCCTTCTTATGGTTTTTTCCTGGAGCACCCGGAGCAGTTTCACCTGCATTTTCAAGGGCATCTCGCCAATTTCATCTAGGAAGAGGGTGCCGTCTCGCGCGCTTTCAAACAAGCCAGCCCGCTGTTGTTCGGCGCCGGTGAAAGCGCCCTTCTCATAACCAAACAACTCGCTTTCCAAGAGCGACTCAGGCAAAGCGCCGCAATTGACGGAAATAAAGGCGCCTTCTTTGCGGGAGGACATGTTGTGAATGGTTTTCATGATGACTTCCTTACCTGTGCCGCTCTCGCCGGTTGCAAGGATGGTGGTGTCCATTCTGGAGACTCTTTTCAACATGTCCATGAGCTGGGTCATGCGCTCGGATTTAAAAATGAGATTGGGTTTCTGGACCTGATCCAAACGGTCCTTCAATTGGCGGTTCTCTTCAATGAGCTTTCGGGTGCGAATATTGTTTCGCACCACAACCCTCACCTCGTCTACGTTAAACGGTTTTGTGAGGTAGTCCACAGCGCCCAGCTTCATGGCTTCTACGGCCATCTCCGGACTGGCGTAAGCGGTCATCATGATGACGGGAATCTCGGGGTCCTTTTCCATGCTGGCGCTCAAAACATCTAAACCCGTGCCATCCCCCAGTTTTATGTCGGAAAGGACCAGGTCAAAGGTCTCGGCGCGAATTACGGAAAGCGCTGTTTGCACGCTTTCCGCCGCCAGGGTTTTGTATC
>JBNKOV010000727.1:0-3324 GCA_050294955.1 Holophagae bacterium | reverse complement strand
TTTGGTCTTTTTCGGGTTCTGGCGCCTGTTCGGATGCCGATTCCACGCCCTGCGCTTCCAGGTGCTCCTCAGCTTCAGCCAGCATTTCGTCTGTAACCACTTCAACTTGAGCTACAGGTTTCTCTTTACGTTCCTGGGCGGGCAGACTGGTGAGGCGTTCCATTTCGGCTGCAGCCTCTTTCCGTTTTTGTTCTTCCGTTTTCACCTCAATGCTCCATCCACAGAGCTTAGAGGCGAGGCGAACATTTTGGCCCCGTTTGCCGATGGCGAGAGAGAGTTGATCTTCATCAACAATGACTTCCATTCGGCGGTTGATTGGGTCTGACATGATGACCCTGTTGATTTTCGCAGGACTCAATGCGTTTGAGGCAAAAACGGACACATCATCGGAGTACCGGATGATGTCCAGGCGCTCGCCCTTGAGTTCGCGAATAATGCTGCGAACCCTAGAGCCGCCCATGCCTACGCATGCGCCGATCGGATCTACATCGGCATCGGTGGAATAGACTGCAATCTTAGAGCGGTCCCCGGCTTCCCGGGCCGCGTTTTTGATGACAACCGTGCCGTCGTAGACCTCGGGCACTTCCATCTCGAAAAGCTTGGTGAGCAGTCGAGCGTCTGATCGGGATATTTTTACCTGTGGTTCTTTGGTGCTGCGATCAGCGCCCACCAGAACCACTTTGGTTCTGTCGTTTTGGCTGAAGCGCTCGTTCTTGGAGTATTCTTCCCGGTACATGATGCCTTCAACGGAGTTGCCAAGGTCCATGATAATATTGCCGCGTTCGAATCGACGCACCACAGCGGTGACCACTTCGCCCACACGTTCATTGAATTCGGTGTAGACCTTTTCCTTCTCTGCGTCACGCACTTTCTGCATGATCACCTGTTTGGCTGCGTGGGCGGCAATTCGACCAAGCTTGGAAGTGTCCTTTTGGAACTCGATCATGTCTCCGATTTCAACGCCTTCATAATAAAGGACAGCTTCATCTAAAGGAATATGAAGTTTGGGGTTGGTGACTTCTTCCACCACTTCTTTGATGGCCCAAACCTGGAGTTCTCCTGTTTGGCGATTGAAACTGGCCCCGAAGTTTTCATCGGATTTAAAGATCTTTTTTGAAGCGGCAATGATCGCTTCCTCCACGGCAGAGATGATGATTTCTGCATCAATTCCCTTCTCGCGGCTTACCTGGTCGATGGCGGTCAATAATTGTGAGCTCATGGCCCATCTCCTAGCTGAAATTAAGAATAGGCTTTAAGGTAGCCTTGGCAATCATGTCTATGGGTATGCGGCTTGTAGCGCCGTTGCTCTCACATTTGACCTCTATGGCCCCATCGGAGCAAGTGAGTAATTCTCCCGTAAACTTACGGGAACCGTCTATGGGTTGATGGGTTTTAATGAAAACCCGTTCATTGAGGAAACGTTGGTAATCCTTTAATTTAACCAAAGGGCGGTCCACGCCGGGCGAGGAAACCTCCAGGTTGAATTCGTTGGGTATGGGATCTTTTTCTTCCAACATTTCATCTAAAATGTGACTGACTTCCTGGCAATGGGGCAGGGTGACTCCGTCCGGGTGATCGATAAAAACGCGAAGGGTCCACGTGCCGCCCGCTTTTTGAAACTCCACCTGAACCACTTCAAATGCAGTGGGTTCCAGTGTTGTTTCTATGAGGTCCGTTAAGAGTTGTATTTTTGTTTTTCCTGTCATAAGTGCAAAAAAAAAGTGGGTTTCGACCCACTTCCAAAGGCTGCATTGGATTAACCCTCAAAGGTCGAAGGTTGCACAGCCCTGCCAGTCACTAGAACATGGTACAGAAAAGAGCAGGCAAAGGCAAGCAACAACTACAAGAAATTGCCATTTACACTCCCGGCGGCTTGTAATGACGTCTTGTAATTTGCGCTTGAAACCTATTTAATCGCCCACTTTTTTCTTGAAGTTTGGCATGGTGGACGGGTCGTCTGCGTTCATGTAGCGAGACTCGCCCTCGGTCGCCGTGACATTCTCGTACACCCCTTTTTCTCGTTTCACTAATTTTGTGAATCCCATGTTCTTTAGCTCGGTATTGGTTTTGGGAAAAGCAAGGCCCGGCGCGCTGATGACTTTTTGAACGGGGGTCTCCTCCGAGGTGGCGCCTGGTGATTTGCCGGCCAATTTGCACAGCTCTCCCCATGTGGATATGCGTTCGTTCATGGGGTGCATGACTTCTATTACGGTGTTGTTTTCCCGGCAAAGATATTCATAGGTTGGCAAGGTTCTCGTCTCCTGAGTTCTCGGGCGGGTTCGCCCATTGCTTTCATCTTCATCTTAATACAAAAGTAGGTTTTTAGCGTCTCGTTTTTTGCAAATGAAGGGGCTAAATGCCCGGATCTCATTTTGATCATTTCAAGAAATACGGTGGCCGTTTAAGCCAGGCTCTTTATTTTATCTATCAGGGATTCAATGGGGAAGGGTTTTAATAACAGGCCGCTGACGCCCATGGTGATGATTTTTTGTATATCGTCTTTGTCCCTGCTTGAGGTAACAAAAATAGTGTGGCTGGGCGCAATATTCTCAGATCTTGCCTTTGAGAGGAAGGTTGGTCCGTCTATGGCTGGCATGTTGAAATCGACAATAAGCAGGTCCGCCGGGTTTTCTCCCAGGTTTTGGAGGCCCATGTCCGGTTGGTTGGCCATGCAAACTTCAAAACCTGCTCGGGTTAGAAACCGTTGGAGCGCCTTGGTAAAAACCAGGGAGTCGTCCATGAGGAAGATTTTTTCTATGGGTTTTCCTCCGGGTTCGCCGCCTCCTAATTCGTCTAATACTTTCTTTGCGTATTCGGCAACCTCCTGATCGTGGTTCTCGCAGAGGTGCTTCAGCCGGGCTTTCAAATCGGGATGGGGCAGTTTGCCCGAGAGGGTAATGGCCACTTTCATCATTTCAGGGGCGCCTTCGTTGTCATCCATGAATTTGGCAACGGCGCCAGCCATTTGATCTTTCAGGTCTTCCTGTTCTTTTAGCATCTCTGGTTTGAAAATGAGGTTTACCTGACGGATGGCCCGGACGCGTTCATAGTGAACGGGCGCCTGTAATTTTTTAAGCAATTCCTTGATGTTGGCGATTTTGATCGCCCCTTTGGGCTCATCGCTCTTTTCAAGCTTTTTTTCTTCTTTCTCTTTCTGATTCCTGATTTTATGAATGAGTAAACGAATCTTTCGCTTTTCGTCGTAGGTGCGGATTTTGTCCAGTTCGGTTAAGCCGTCGTTGAGAATTTTTATCCAGCCATCATAATCGATACAGCCGCGCCAATCGGCGTTTTCCAAGATAACTGCCGCTTGAAGGCGCATCT
>JBNKOV010000726.1:0-3336 GCA_050294955.1 Holophagae bacterium | reverse complement strand
TAAGGTGGGACAACAATTCCCTTTTGCGTTCCCGATCAACGGGATGAACAACCTGTTCAATCCGCTCAGCGGTCGTGTTGCGAGGCGTTGCCTCGACTGAAACAGGGTCGTTCAGTAAACGATTCGCCAGGTTTTTGATGGCCCCGGAGAAAGTTGCCGAAAACAAAAGGTTTTGGCGTTTAGGGGGCAACAGAGCCAGTATTTTTTTAATATCGTGAATGAACCCCATGTCCAACATGCGATCCGCTTCATCCAAAACGAGGATTTCGACCCGTGAAAGATCTACAGTATGCTGGCCAACATGGTCCAACAAACGCCCAGGCGTTGCAACCAGAATATCCAAACCGGCTCGCAAGGCTCTTTTCTGGGGATTGATATTCACACCGCCAAAAATGACCGACGAGCGAAGGGGCAAATGCACGCCGTAGGTTTCAATACTCTCCCCAACTTGAGCCGCAAGTTCGCGGGTAGGCGTTAACACCAGGGCACGCAAAGGACGACGTCCTTTTCGGGGTTTGCTTTCGCTGAGAAGGTGCAACATGGGCAAAGTAAATCCCGCCGTTTTTCCGGTTCCGGTTTGAGCCGCTGCGAGAAGATCTTTTCCCCCAAGCACCACGGGAATTGCCTTGCGCTGAATTGGGGTGGGCTCACTGTAATTCTGATCTGCAACAGCGCGCAAAAGGGCTGTTGACAAACCTAGTTCGTCAAATGACATATGCTTTTATAACTCCTGTTTCTGCCTACTAAAAGCGCATCCGCCCTGCCGGTCCAGGCTAAAAAATGATAATAATGCGGGCGATTGAGTTTCGGGCTCTATCGACAGGATACAGCGTGGACCAGAGCACGCATAGATCTACAACATGGTATCACAAATCCATAAAAACACAAGAAAATAGCGAGCCCTCTCCAATTTATACATTTATCAGGTCTTATCTCTGAACGCTCCAACTTCAGGAATACGAACGATGTTAGTCCTTTTTACAATCAAACCACGGATGGGTCATTGCAATTTCAAAATATTACGTTAATATACAAGCAAACACCGGTTCTTTTTCTCGACCCTCACATGATGGATGTCGCTTTACCGGCTTTCAAAGGGCTGTTCGGTCCGAAGCATCCCTTAAAACAACTTCGGAGGAGTAACTATGAAAAAACTGAGGGTTTTGTGTATTTTGATCATCCTTTGCGCCACATCCGCTCTTGTGGCCCAATCCAAACGCGCCGTTGACAAGGGCGGGTTTCAAATCGAGAACGGGAAGGTAATTGTTGAAGGCGAAGTATTCGACAGCATGGAAGATTACCAACTGTCGTCCAAATTCATGCTAGAAGGCCGTCGCTGTAAAACGACGGCTGTTACTACTACGACTTCATCTTTTCTGGCTCCAAGCGATTGCAGCAACTCTCAAACCGTCATCGACCCCATCTATTATCCATCCCAAGCTATGACCGTGCAGGTGGTTTTCCATATCATTATTGATTCGGACGGAACCACAGGATACCGGACAGTCTCATTGAAAGTCAGGTGGATATCTTGAATGAAGATTTTGGCGCCCTTTCCGGAACGCCCGGCTCAGCCGGCTTTGACACGGGCATACGTTTTGAGTTGGCTGGCATTACCCGAACTGTAAACCGGCAGTGGTTCAATGATCGACGGGAGACCCAATACAAGGAAGCTACGGGTTGGGACCGCACGAAATACCTCAACATCTGGACCAACTCCGCAGGCGGCTATTTAGGTTACGCCTATCTGCCTGATGGCAGCGCAGGCGAAGTTTGGGACGGGGTGGTTCTGCTTTATTCTGTTGTAGGCCTCAATCCGCCAAATGCTGGCATCTACAATTTAGGACGCACCGCCACTCATGAAGTGGGCCACTATTTTGGCCTGAATCACACCTTTGACGGGGGATGCGGAGACATAAACGCACCCTACACAACAGGCGACCTTATTGCCGACACCAACCCGGAATCAACCCAGCATTTTGACTGTGTCGCCTCCAACACGTGCAACACGCCAGATCCAATTGAAAACTACATGAACTACACGCCAGACGCCTGCATGACCGAGTTCACGGCTGAACAGGGCAATCGCATGGTTTGCAGCATCATGAACTACAGAGCCGATCTCACAGGCGGCGGCGATCCTCCAACTGGAGATTTCCCGCTTTCAGCCAGTGGATACAAAGTGAAGGGCAAGCAACATGCCGACCTGTCATGGAGCGGTGCTGCTGGTGGAAGCGTAGACATTTACCGCGATAATGTTCTCATTGCCACTGCGGCCAATAATGGCGCCTACACTGACAATATCGGGGTTTCCGGCGGAGGAACATATATCTACCAGGTATGCGAAAGCGGCTCCAGTACTTGCTCAAACTCAGCGACTGTCGCCTTCTAAAATCATATTGCAGCGCCGATGAATATCGGCGCTGCAATTTTGAGCCGTTAGAAACTGATTAGGGAATTTGGAAGGACGTGGTTTCCGAGGATCCAAAGGAACCGCCGGAGGCTAAAACCCCACCGCCTGAGGTGAGCTGGTAAGACCCATTTCCATAGCCGCAACAAATGCCGTCCCCATAACTATCGAAGATCGTAAGGGTGTAAGATCCCGAATTCAAACAGGCCGTCTCGGTTACCACCTGTCCATTAGCATTGTTCTGGTAGGGTCCTCCTGAGGCAACCACTGAACCGGCGCTGTTCTTTATCTCCCAGGTTGTCTCAGAACCGTAGTTATCCAGCGTGATGCTCATGGTTACATTGGTGCAAGTGCTGGTTCCGCTTGTGTAAGAAGCCGAAAACCCGGCTGCCGTTACATAGGCGTCGGACGTAAAACGAACCAACATTGAACCACCGCTTGATGAAAGGGATCCTGGAATGCTGCTTCCATCGAATGTTCCCAACAGAGAAGCGCTGGTTGTAGAGCCATCGTATACTCGAACATAATCATAACCGGATTCTGTTGCAAAGGCAGAAAAGGAAAGGGTTACGGAGCTGGCGCCAGACGGCTGAATGAGCCAACGGCAATCGGAATTATTTTCATAATCGCCGCCGCCGCTTCCATCGGTAAAAGAGCCCGAAGGCGCTGTTAGCGTAGTAGTTCCACTGCAGCCAGTTTGGGTGGGATTGGTAGTGTAGGATGCCGAAAATCCTCCTCCCGTTACAGCTTGATCGGAAGTAAAACGCACGTACATGACTGAACCGGTTGAGGTCACTGAACCGGGAATGCTTGTCCCGTGGAATTCACCCAGGAGCGTTGCATTGGTTGAGGAGCCATCATAGACCCGAACGTAATCGTAACTGGCTTCAGTGTCAAAAGACGAAAAACTGAGAGTGATGGCGCCG
>JBNKOV010000725.1:0-3345 GCA_050294955.1 Holophagae bacterium | reverse complement strand
TGAATCGAAATATTAGAGACCGCCGGTTCCTGTTTCCCAGGATAGGTAAAGCTCACATTCTCAAAACGAACCCCATCTCCAGGCAAGGGACCGGCCTTCAGACCGCCAACCTCTTGAGGCGTAGCCTCCTCCAGAAACTCATACAAATTAGAGAGATAGAGATTATCCTCATACATCCCGCCAATCGCCGTCATAGACGAACTGAAGGCGGCTTGCCCTTGCCTGAACACCATGAGATACATGGTCATTTCCCCCAGGGAAATCGCCTTCATAGCGGCCGACCAGGCAATCCAGGCGTAAGCCCCATAAAAGGCCAGGGTCCCGATCAGGCCAAGAAGATAGCCCCAAAAACCCCGCCGAAGGGTAAGACTGCGATCCTCCTTAAAGACACTGCGAAAAATAGCCTTATACTGATCAAGAAAGCGCGGCCCCAGTTGATAGAGCTGAACCTCCTTCACGTAGTCCTCACGAGCCAGAACCATCTCCAAATAGGCCTGTTTCCGCGTTTCCGGAGACTTCCATTTAAACAAGCGAAACGCCTCACCGGAGAACCGCGTCTCCGCCAGGAACCCGGGCAGCCCGGCCAGAGCCAGAATGAGCACCGCCCAGCCGGAAAAACTCAGTAAAAGTCCGCCATAGCTAACAAGAGAGATCAAATTCTGAATCAGCGAAAACGTGCGATTCACAAGACTTAAAGGCCGGGCAGAAGCGCCCCGACGGGCCTGGGTGAGACGATCGTAAAACTCAGAATCCTCAAAATGCGACAACTCCAGCTCAAGCGCCTTCTCCAGAATCATCACATTCACGCGATGACTCAGCAAGGCGCGAAGCAGGGCGTGACAGGTAGAGATCCCCCTTTGAAAGCCAGCCATCAGCATCACCAGCACAGCCTCAAGAGCCACATAGGAAAGGGTAAGCCTCAAATCCTCCGGAGCCCCGGATTCAGCCGCCAGCACCACGCCATCCACAATCAGCTTCCCCACATAGGCAATCACCGCAGGCATCAGGCCGCCCGCTACCGTAAGAAAGACAAGCGCAACAGTCAGCGGCTTGCTCGTAGCCCAGACCAGACCAATAGCGCGACCACTATAGCGAAAAACCCCAGGCATTTGCCGGAGCCAACTCACCGATTTCTCATCCTTGCGATTCCGTGAGGGGTGAATCATCATAAGCCAAAATCCTCCCAAAGGGCCAACCTACCATAACCCAGAGAAGACCGAAATAGCAAAACATATCAACCCGGCAAGGACAAGGAAATCACAGAAAATCCACATCCCATTCAAAGACCCACGCCCCAAGAGCCGCCAAGATTTAAAGGATGAGCCAAAAACAGGCACATAGATCTGCAGGCGGCTGTATAGGCCAGCAATCATTAATTTAAGAAGTCTTCCTATTAAGGCGCTCTGCAGGCTCGCAATTCCAAAGCCCTGACCCAATGGCCCGGGGTAAAAAACCGTAAAACTAGGGATTACATGGCGAAAGGATCACAGAAAATCCAATAGTAAGGGTTGCTAAAATCACATTCTGGGCCGCCAACGCCCCCACCCACTGCACAGAAGCGTTCTTTAATCCTGATTTCATTCCCGAAAGCATCCCTCGCAAGACAACGCGCAAAATCAGAACCACTTGTACAGACCGTCGAGCCACCGGGCGGCGAGGTCTCGGAACAACTCGCGTTACAATCCTCAGCCTGGGCGGAACAGCTATTGGAATAGCACAAACCGGCAAGCAAGAAACAGACTAGCAAAACAAGACACCTCATAACAAGACCTCCTTAATTGGGTAAATCAACAATTTTAGCTCGCCAGAACGGATGCCCCCAGCTATCACCGAAAGACGATAAAAGCAAATTACCGTCGTCCAAAACCACAAAATAGGGGAAATGAAGACCCGTTGCCCCTGCAATCCCTGCACTTTTAAATGGTTCGCCATTGGCGTGAAACGTGAACAATTTCAAGGTTTCCCCCTCTGATGAGACCAAAATGACGCCGCCCCTTAAGGAAAGATAAAAGAAGCCGTCCTTCAGCTTAAAATCGTAAAACAAAGGAGGCGCGCTACTGAATCTGGAGGAATCAAACTCCAAAACCTCGGTGTGTCGATCTGCTGTGAACGAGTCTTCAATGTTGAACGTTTCAATCATCTTAAAATTAGAGTCGTATTTTTGAATCATGGGGTGGAATTTAAAAACACAATACCAGTACCCGTCTTCATACTGCCAGTTCGTGTCATTAATAGCCGGGATCCGGCGGATAAGGCCAATATCTTTTTTATCAAACAACAGCTCTCCGATGGACTGTTGTTTGTCAATAGTTATCGCGTTGGCCAACCGCCTGGTGCTTGGGTGAGCAGGAAAAACAACAGTCCCATTTGCAGCAGCAAAGGTTCCGGCATTTATGGACGAATAACTGATATTTCTAGAAGGAATGTGAAATTGATATTTAAATACATCATCTTGAAACCAGGTCAATTGCATGGTTTTACTCACAGAAGCGACAAAGAGATCTCTTCCCGACGTGGTCATGGTTAAAACCCCTCGGCCAAGCTCCCCAGGACCGCCTCCGCTTTGTCCTATGACTTTCTTAATAAGACCATCTTTATCAATAACCGTAATGTATGGATCTTTCTCATGTCCAATATAAATGAGCCCATTATTTAATACCATATTCCTAGCGCCAGTAGGGTAATGATCAGGATACTCAGGATTGTCAATAAAATCAACAGGCGTCACTTCAATTTCAAGTCTCTGTTGCCCGAAACAAAGCATGCAAGAAATGAGGATAAACACCAGAGTTAATTTAAATAGACTCATTCTACATGGCCCATGGATCACAATAAACCCAATAAAAAGGCTGACTGTAATTGCAACCCGCGCTGCCCCCTGGTATGGTGATGCAGTACCTTTCATTGGTGCTGTGTGGATTGCCATTGGCATCCCATGCAAGACATCTGGCAAAATCCTCTCCGCTGGTGCATTGAGTGGTTCCCCCGCTTGGAGAAGTAATGGTGCAAGTCGCATCATTACAATTATCTGCTGTTGCGGAACAACTGGAACCAAATGATAGAGGCGAGAGAATACTAATAAAAACAAAAGTTACTAAAAAACGTAAAAACATGCGAACCTCCCTAACATCATTAGGCATTTTCAATAGTAGATAACCGCCAGATCACATGATAAAACTACTATATAAACGCCTCTAATGTCAAGCATCTTGTAAATTTAATAAATGACAAGGAAAATCAGACAGCACACATGCCATACTAAGACCAGAAACGGCTCAAAACCATGCAACTCCAAAGTCCTAGCCCAACAGCCCAGGGTTTAAAAAGCTTCGGAAGAGGCTCTTT
>JBNKOV010000724.1:0-3361 GCA_050294955.1 Holophagae bacterium | reverse complement strand
AATGCGACCGCCCCGTGTTGGCCGTATAACAGATATCGCCCAGCACAGCTTCAGGATTGGCTGCCAGGTAGCCCTCATATCGTTCGGTCAAATCTTTGAGTGCGTCTTCGCTCTTTGCTGAAAGCGTCAGCAAAGAAACCGGCCGATCCACTGCTGCCGCAACAAAGGCTGTCTCCGGTGCTTCCTCTACGATTACGTGGGCATTGGTGCCGCCAAAACCAAAGGCGCTAACGCCAAATCGTCGCGGCCTTTCGGAATGCTCAGGCCATGATTCTGGTTTCACTAAAACCCGAAATGGGCTGTTCTCCATATCCATGGTCTCTGGAGATCGATGGTAATTGGCTGTGGGAGGAAGCGTCTTCTCTTTCATGGCCAACAGGGCTTTTATTAGAGCGGCCGCACCAGCCGCTGTAAGCAGATGGCCAACATTGCTTTTTACGGAACCCAAAACTGAGGAATGGCCACCGGGAGCGCCTTGCCATAAATGGCTGAGAGTGTTGAATTCTACTTTATCGCCCAAGGGCGTTCCGGTAGCGTGACACTCCACCAAATCCAAATCCCAGGGATTCCAGCCAGCCTGTTCATACGCCGCATTCATTGCCCTTAGCTGGCCTTCGGAGCTGGGGGCCAGTAAACTGCCGTCTGTATCGTTGGACAATCCGATCCCGGCGATGGTCCCATAAATCTTATCACCTGCGTCAATTGCGTCAGACAATCTTTTCAAAACCACCAAGCCGCAGCCCTCTCCAACAACCAAACCGTCGGCTGAGGCGTCAAAAGGAGAGGCTACGCCGCGAGGCGACAGGGCGCGGAGTTGGGAAAACCCCATTTGGGTGTAAAGGCAATCTGGACGAGACAACCCACCTGTAATCATGGCGTCCGCACGACCCGCCAACAATTCGTCGGCGGCCAGTTTAAGCGCAAAAAGAGAAGATACGCAGGCGGCATCCAAGGTATAACTTCCTGCGCCAAGGCCAAGAGCTTTTGCGATGATGCAGCCCGGCAATCCGGCAGGTTTGGCGTTCAGCGGCTCAACCGTGGGTTTACGAGATTCAGCGACACCAAGCTTCTCAAGAAAGGTCTGCCCAAGATATTCCCTGGCGAGGCGAGACGCCGACTCGGTTGGGAGTACAATATTCCCCATAATCAGACCGACCCGGTTTAAATCAAGCCCTTTAACTACAGCATCACCCCATGCTTCTTGCGCCGCAAAGAGTCCAAGTTTGAACATGGGGTCCAGTCTTTCCACCAGTTGCGCGTCGAGGTCCAGCAGATCATAATCAAGCGTCAGGGCCTCATGGTCCACAAAATACCCTTTTTTCGAGTAGACCTTATCGGGGAACGCCACCTGTGAATTAAAGGCATTATCCAGGGAAACATTTAACCGTTTCGCAGGCAATTCAGAGGCGAGATCTCGACCCGCTCTGACATGGTCCCAGTATTGGTCCATAGTTTCAGATTGCGGAAAGATGCCCCCAATGCCAACAATGGCAATCGGACCTTGATGTTTCATAGATAGTTACCTGCTAATCTGGTTATTCCGAAATCCAAGAACTCAAACGGCGCCTGTGAGCAGTCGCTTCCGGCTGTATGCCTGTTGCAAAGACGCATCGATAATGCATTCATAACCGTCCAAGCGGGCAATGGCCTTGCCGTTGGTTGGGTCGATAAATGCAATATCCGCGACCGCCTTGCGCTCGTTATACTCTCGTACAACCGCCGTCACTTCAACTGGTTTCCCAGCCCCTGGAAATCTTGAGAATTGGTGAAAGGCCTTTATGGAAACAGGTAGAGAAGGCAAACCGTACTTCTTGACACCCCAGAGGACCATTGCTTGGAACGCACAGTCTATTGCCAGAGGGTCTGTGTACCAGGATCCCCGTAAAGGTTTGGATATCCATTCTTTAGGAAGAGGCGCACCGGTCGTCGATACGGTGATGCCGTCCTCGGAAACGCCGTCAACCCCTTCTATTCCCTGAAAATGCGGCCCGTGGAATAAGGTTTGATAAATCTCATCTTTGCTTAAATTCCAGTGTTTGCCGGTCAACAATCGAGGCAGCGGCTGAGGATTGGCAAAGCCGGTCCCCAACAATATCTGGGCGCTGGCGTGAATGCGCGTTTTCCCATTGTCTTCGCTTCGAAGCTGCGCCTCCACAACCACATGGTCGCCATCTTGCTCACCCATGCCGGAATGGAGGGAAACAACAACCCTTGCCCCAGCATCGAGAATGACGCCCTTTAAAATTCGCAAATCTTTAAAGCCTTGAACTTTATAACCCGGATTCATATGGGAGGCGGCATGCCCCAACCACTCAATCATGAGAACCGTTGGTAGAACGGCCTTTCCGTCCAATACATGAGATTCAAGGAAAGGAAATTCCTGAACGCTCAAATTAATATCGAAGGCGCATTGCAAATCGGTTTTAATGGTCTTCACTTCGATGGCCGGTTCCGGGCGAAGGAATCCTTCAGGAAGCGGCTGCCCATTCACAAGTCCAACAACGACCGTTTCCACCGGGCCTGAACTTGAATATAACTCGTCCACAAGATATTGAGCGCCAGCATTCCTGCCAACCAGTCCAATTCCTTCGGAGGCAAAGACTTTCTTAAGGGAGGCATTCACCATGCCGCCATCCCAAGGACCCCAGTTTGCAGAAAGCACGCGGCATTTTGGTCTCAGCCGCTGCTGGACCTGCGCCATTTTGTTTAAGACTTCGTTGGCCATGGCGTAATCCACCTGTCCAGTTCTGCCAAACCGGGCAGTAGACGAGGAGAACAGCACAATGGCTTTTAGGTCGTCTTCTTTTAAAGCGTC
Organism: Holophagae bacterium; assembly: GCA_050294955.1. Taxonomy (GTDB): domain Bacteria; phylum Acidobacteriota; class Holophagae; order Acanthopleuribacterales; family Acanthopleuribacteraceae; genus JBNKOV01. The sequence goes on along the minus strand of JBNKOV010000724.1, from coordinate 546 downwards.
CAACAGAGCTTGAGCCCCTTTGGCCTTTGTGTCGAAAACCAGATCAAACTGGGCTTCGGTTTTGTCTTCAATCAATCGATCCGCGAGAACGCCGGCGCCATAGATCAAACCTTTAATGGAGCCAAATTCGTCTCTAATCTCAGCCGTAGTTTGGGAAATAGCCTCGGTGTTTCGGAAATCACAGGTGCGATAAACCACCTTGGAACCGCCATCTCGCATAAGCTGCATATTGCGCCTGATGTCGCGCGCCGCCATGAGGTTCTGATAGGCCTTTTGCAACTCTTTGGGGTTTGGCTTTCCTTCCATGCGTCCCATAAGTTCTTTCTTAATTGCGGCTTCGTCTGTCAAACCTTGGAGCCATTCCGGTTCTTGAGCCTCAGGCTCTGGGCTTCTTCCCATAAGGACCAGGGTGGGCTGAAACTTTTCAGCTATGGCAATACAGGTTTCCGCAGTAACGCCTCGCGCCCCTCCTGTTGCCAAAACTACGTCTCCGGCCTCCAAAACAGGAGCCCCTCCCCTTTCCACGTTGGAAGGCGACAGGGTGAG
>JBNKOV010000723.1:0-3365 GCA_050294955.1 Holophagae bacterium | reverse complement strand
GGATTTCCAATCCCCGGTCCTGGCTGGAAGTTGCGGATGCGCTTCTTGCAAACTATCCAAAGAACCTGCCCTTAGCGCTTGCCAGTCAACGTTCCAGCTTTCTCTTGTGGACCCGGTCGGGCTGTAATCCGGTGACGCCCTTATTGTCCTGGCAGGATCTCAGGGCGGCTCCTTGGACTCGGCGAAACAGGCATTTAGAAGACTGGGCCGCCACAGGATTGCCTCTTTCTCCTCATTACGCTGGTCCAAAACTGGCGATGCTCTTGGAGGCTCCCGACCTGCCCGCTCCTGTAGAAAGTCTACAATTCGGCACTTTAGATTCTTGGCTCATTAAGAACTGGACTCATGGAGAGCGCCATGTGACGGGCCTCAGTCTCGCTGCTAGAACGCTGCTCCTGGATTTAGATGCCAAAGATTGGTCTGCAACCCGTCTGCGAGATTTTGGCGTTCCGCGCAGCATCATGCCGGAGATTGTGGACCACCTGAGCCAGGGCATTGCAACAAAAGACGGTTATCTCATTAAATCCATCCTAGCCGATCAGGCCGCTGGAACTGTGCCCTTGTTTCAAAGATATCCCAACAGCGCTTATGTAAACACTGGCACTGGGACCTTTGTCATGCGCTGTGGCAGGGGGCATGCTCCTGTGGGTTTTCAGACAGCCAGAGTTGGAGCCACCGCGCTGGGGCCAAACACCCTCTTGTGGGAAGGCGCTATAAATGGCGGCGTTGCCCATTTTCATGGTCCGCCCATGAACTTCTTTCAAGGCATATCGCCAGATTTGATGGCGGTAGGCGACACAGCCGGACTGGGCGCGCCTTATTGGCGGGACGACCTTTCCGGCTATTGCACGGAACAGGTTCAGCGGCTCTCTGAGGAGGATCGGCGCGTTGTGTTTGCCCAGGCGCTGCTTTTTCGAATTCGGCAGGTGATATATGGGCTTTTTGAGGATGGGCCGCCAGAGCGCGTGTTGCTTGCTGGAGGCCTGGCTGGAAGGGAGGAGTTTGTTACTGGTCTTGCCTGTCTGCTGCCGTGCCCGCTCTATATCCTGGAAAACCATGAGATGGGATTGTGGGGCGCGGGTTGGCAGGCCGCTGGCAATGCCGATCCACCAGACATTCCCATCAAAGCGGCCCCGATCGTTCGGCCCAACCCTGAATGGGAGGATCGCTATGCTAAATGGAAGCAGTGGCTTGAGAAGCTTTGCGCAGAAAAAGCGCCAACAGGGGAGAGCGTGTGGCAGCCGGGATCCAATCAAATTTGAAGCGTCCCTCTTTTTTTATCGTAAGAAATCATGTACAGACCGCGCCGCCGGGCCTAGAATATAGTGAAGGGCGGTGATGGTTATGCACCTTTTTAAATGGCTGGCGCAAGGGGACGACATGCTGAAAAAACCTCAGACATGGTTGTTGATTTTTCTAACCACAGGGGCCGCCTTCGCCGCTAGAGCGCTTCTCTCCCATCAGGACGACCTATTCGAGGAGAGCAAAGACTTCCCCGAAATTCTTCATCTGGTAGATCTAGCCTATGTGGATGAAGTGGACATGGGAAAGCTCATGCCTGGCGCTTTTCAGGGCGTCTTGGAGAAAGTGGATCAGAACGCCAGTTACATTCCCCCTGGCGTAAATCCCGAGTTCAAGGGGCAACGGGTCTTTCGTCAGACGGGGTTGGTTATGGGAAAACGCAGCGGCTACGCCTGGGTCCAAACCGTGGCAAAGGGTTCACCGGCTGACCAGGCGGGTGTTAAGGCTGGAACATATTTCAGACTCATTGATGGTAAGAACACCCGACTTCTCAGCCTGTATGAGATTCGGAACCTGCTGGCGAACGCCAACGAACCCATTCAATGTGTGCTCATGGATCCTGAAAAGACCGAGGAGGAAACACGAACCATTACGCCTGGCGACTTTAAACCCACTGGCATGACTTCTCACGAATACCTGGACAATCTTTGCCTCATCCAAATCCCGTTTTTTTATGAGGATCTGCCCAAGGACCTGGAGACCTACCTCAGCAGCATTTCTAAACCGGAAACCAGAATCCTCTTGGATTTTCGGCAAAACGCTATGGGACAAGACGGCAGTTTGCATATGTTGGCGGGACTTTTTTTGCAAAAGGGTAAGCTGGCTAGCTGGGTCAATGCTCGTAAGAAGAAAACCGACGTCTTGAATGCGGTTGATGGAACCTTCAGTAAGTTCAAGCTTTATATTTTGCTCAGCGAGGAAACCTCTGGAGTGGCTGAAATGTTCAGCGCTGTTGCACAGGAACAAAAGGCAGCCCGGATTGTGGGCAAGCCCACCTTGGGCAGGCCGTCCCATTACCAGTTCATCCCACTGCAAAACGGCGGGCACGTGGAGCTTTCTGTAGAACACTTTCAATTGAATTCGGGTGAAATGCTAACGGGAGTCGGCATTACCCCTGACCTGGAACTCAAGGATTTAGAAGAGAGCGATGCCGAGGATCCTGTTTTGGAAGCCGCCCTGGAATCCATCCGCAAGGACACTTTGCGGAAGGCGTCCTAATTGGATGTTGCCTTGAAAAAAGAGCCAGGGGATCAGTCGAACAAATGGGTCGTTTACATGGTGCGCGCTTCGAACGGGAAGCTTTATACGGGGATTACCACCGATATCAGGCGACGGTTTCGCGAGCATGCCACCAACCCCAGAGGCGCCCGGTTTTTCAGAACCTCCCAGCCGGAAGCTGTTGTGTATATTGAGCCTATGCCGGACCGATCTCAGGCTACTCGTCGTGAGATGGTTATTAAAAAGATGACTCGCAGTAGGAAGTTAAAGTTAATTGAAGCCCAAAACCCCGAAGCCTTGTCTATCATGACAAAAGAATCGGAGTAATTGAGTCTGCTGGTTTTACAGGTCCAGCAGTCGGATGCCCTGAGCTTCCACCTCCTTGCGGTAGGCCGCGCCCTCTCCAGCGAGCAGATTATTAAACTCTTCCAGAAATTGCTTCAACTGGTGGTCCAGTTGGTCCATGTAGATATGGTGGGTGGGTGTGGGAACCAGCCATGATGATAACAGGAAATAATTGATCCGGCCAATTCTTGAGAAAATATCCGTTTCCGCCACAATGCCTTTAGTCGCAGGGGTTATCCACAATGTCTTCTCCTGCTCTCGCAGTTTGGATTCAAGTTCTTCTCCCAATTTTAGCAGGGGATTGGGCGCCTGGTCCTCTTTCGTTGAGCTGGCCATGACCTTTCGGTTTACCACCTCGATGTCTCTTTTTAATTGGGTTAACCGATTGGCGGTTGCAACCGCCTTGTCATTGATAATTGCCAGCATCTCTAGAGCTTCGAGGCGTTTGGCCCAGTCTTTCGGAGTATGGTCGCATGTGGGATCTTGCAAAATTCGAACAG
>JBNKOV010000722.1:0-3365 GCA_050294955.1 Holophagae bacterium | reverse complement strand
TTTCACTCACCATTCCCCGTGAATTTCTTCCCACTGGCGACTACCGTATTCTTTTAAACGGCCTGGAAAAAGGGGAGCCTGTTTTGGAGGAAGAATACCAACTCCATGTTGAATAGGCGCGTTCCAATTTTCCTATTCTTTGTAGGGGCCTGTTTTGTCGGTGCTTCTGGCTATAGCGATCCCCAAAACCAACGGAGCCAGATTTCTTTCGGCCAGATTCTCGAATGTACAATAGAACCGGAAGAACGTCAGATGTTTGAACTCAACTTAACGGAGGATTCGCTCGTTAATGTCAGAGCTGTTCAACAAGGCGCCGATATACGGTTGACCCTGTACGATCCTGACGGACAGAAATGGGGAGAAATGGACGCGCCAACCGGGTCTCAGGGTTTAGAGCGGTTCATCCTCTCCAACCCCAAACCTGGAAAGTGGTCTCTTGAAGTTTGGGCGTTTAAGAATGCAGGGGGCGCATACCAGCTCCTGGTTGATCTGGAACCCAACTCTCTCAAAGGAACCGAACTGGGACAATCCTTTGAAATCATGCTGGAGGGGATTGCTGCGGTAAAGGCAAAAAATGAAAATGGCGTTGCCCTGCTTCGGAATGCTGCAAAGCGTTGGCGCGCTTTGGAGGAACCTCTATTGGAGGTAAGATGCCATGTAGAGCTGGGCAAATTCTTTAAGAGGCAAAACGCCTATGCTCAAGCCGCAGAATCCTACATGCAAGCGCGCAGCATTCTTCCGGAAGAGTCACTTTGCCCATGGTTTCAGACCATTGGGGATAATGCCGCCAAATGTTACGACCGAGCCTCTCAGCCGGGAAAGGCGGAGACGGCATATAAAAAGTCTCTCCAAGACGCAGCATCTTGTGGCTCTATGAGGGAGGAAGCCGTTATTTTAAGTAATTATGGTAGGTTTCTTAAACACCTCGGTCAATACCGAAAGGCCCTTTTAGCCTATAACCAGGCCTCCAACCAATTTACAGATTTGGGTGAAGCCAGGCTCATTGCCAATTCCAAGGTGAACATCTCTGTCTTATACACATTTTTGGGTAAGATCAGTGCAGCGCTTCATGAATTGGAAAATGCGGAGAGCTTGTTAAGTAGGGAGAAAGATCCGGGGTTGATGGGGGCCGTCTATACTCAAATAGGCTGGTGTCACTACCTTAGCGGGGATTATGAAAGGGCCATTGGTGTTCTTGAGGATGCAATCAATTTGAAGGCGCAGGCCGGAAGAAAGTTAGAAGGAGCGGGCGCATTGGACCGTCTTGCAACGGTGTATCGGGCGTCCGGTTCCTACTCGCGAGCACAGGAGTTATACGAAAAAGCGCTTTCCATGTACCCTCAAACGGACCCATTACGGGCCGAGGTCCTCTCAAATTTAGGCCAGCTTCAATTTGAGATGGGAAAGGATCATGAGGCTCGTGACTTTCTGTTAAAAGCTGTAGACCTATTCAAGTCAGACTCTCCAAGCCAGATGAACACTTGGAAGACACTGGCTGAAATAGCACGGGACGCCAAACAATACCCCCTTGCTCTTAAGTACGTTGAAAAGGCCCTCGCCCCATTGGATTCCGCTCGTTCCCAAAGTTGGGGTAGAATTTTAAAACGGTCCTTTTCCAAAACCAGGCAGGAATATTTTGGCCTGGCTATTGACATCCAAATGAGAATGCATGGGATGGAGCCCGATAGTGGTTTTGATGAAAAAGCTTGGATGACAGGAGAGCGAAATAGAGCGCATCTTCTACTTGAGAGTTTGGTTCGCGGGCAAGACGCACATGACAGTGAATTGCCGGAACAGGCGCTCCGGCAGATAGATGAACTCGCCTTAAAGCGAATCAAGCCAGAGACCCCTGATGCCGATGGGCCTCTGATGTCCGCTCTAATGGCAGTCGACCTTGAGACCCTTGATCTGGGGCAGGTATCCATTCCCCAACCATTTTCACTTGCCCAAGTACGCGAAACCCTTTTGGACGATGAAACCGTCATTCTCAATTATCAGTTGGGAGAAAAACAGAGTTATCTCTTTGAGATACGAAAGGCTGGATTGCGCGTTCACCTGTTGCCGAACCGTGAAACCATAGAAAGTCAAGCCGTTAAGCTATTTAAGGCATTGGAAAACAGCCATCGCAGAAGCTATCGCTGGAAGTGGCGAGTCGCTGCGGCAGAGATGAGCGACCTCATTCTTTCACCGGTTCGTGGGACAACTGCAAAACGGCTGATTATCGTTCCCGATGGTCGTCTGAACTACATACCTTTTGCCGTATTGACCAGTTCTGAGATCAGCCTAGCTAACTGGCAAAAATCCTACCGTCCTCTAATTGAAGATTTTGAGATAGGATACCTTCCATCATTATCCTATGGCGTTATGTTGAGGAAAAACCTCGAGGGTCGCCAGCCCGCATCCAAAACCATCGCCATGTTCACAGACCCTGTCACCATGCGAGAGGATTCCAGGCTTAAATTTGAGGCAGCCCGCCAGGATGAGCGCATTGACCCCAATCAGGATTCCGCAAAAGAAATGCGCTTGTCTCGGCTTGTTTACTCTCAAAATGTCATTGCAGCTATTTCTAAAATGACAGAACCTGAGGAACGGTTTGTATTAGAAGGGTTTAACGCCTCCAAACAGAAAATTTTGGCAGCGGACCTCACCCCATACGCAATACTTCACTTCTCGGCGCACGGTTTCACCGACCCCAGTTTTTCGGAACTCTCCGGTCTGGTCTTTTCACTGTACAACAAGAATGGCTTGCCACAGGATGGGTTCTTGAGAACCCATGATCTTTACTACACACGAATGCCTTGTGAACTGGCGGTGGTCAATGCCTGTCAGGTCGCTGTAAATGAAGATCTTAGCGGTGAAGGAATTTGGGGTTTGACTCGTGGTTTGATGACGGCGGGCGTAGGCCGGGTGGTTGCTTCGCTGTGGAATGTTGAGGATCGGGCCGGAGCTATTCTCATGGAGACTTTTTACGAGCAGCTCTTGGAGCGGGAGTTGTCTCCTTGCGCGGCATTGAGAATGGCTCAACTTTCCATACTTCAAAAAAAGCAATATCAAGAGCCCTATTATTGGGCAGGCTTCCTTCACCAAGGGGATTGGGGAAAGGTCAAATTAAAAAAATAGGTGACAATTCTGAACAAATATGTTTTGATAAGTGTCTATAAAATCGAACCCAAAATATGGGGATACAGTAAAAAAAGGAGATTGTAATTATGGAAAGACCGGCTGGTCAGTTAGAGGATGATACCAAGCCAAAAGAAAACACGGTTCTTAGATCTGAGGAAGAGATAGAGCCGGAATCCGATGGCAACGACCCTAAATCCGACAGTTTCGACATCTGCGGCGATTGAAAGTTGCGTTTTCTATTA
>JBNKOV010000721.1:0-3374 GCA_050294955.1 Holophagae bacterium | reverse complement strand
GATGGAGTTGCTGCTCAAGCTTTTGGGGTCTGCGGGGTTGGCATGGACGTGGGTAAAGACGCCCGTTTTGCGGTCGTAATAGCTCAAACCGCCCCCCATGGCGCCGATCCAGAGCCGACCCGTCTCGTCTTCTTCTAGGCCCCAAATGCGATTGTGATCGAGAAATTGAGGACCGCCCTCTTCCGAATAGAATCGCTCAAAGGCGCCCGTTTCCCGGTCCATGCGATGGAGGCCGCCCCCTTCAGAGCCCACCCAGAACAGGCTTTCGCTGTCCTCATAGGCCACCAGAACACTGTTGTTCTTTAAACTGTTCGGGTTATTGGGGTCGTGGACGTAACGGGTGAATTGTTGGTTTCCGTCGTATCGGTTCAGGCCGCCCTGGGTTCCCATCCAGAGTTTGCCGCGCTTATCTTTGTAGATGGTGCGGATGACATTATTGCTGATGCTGCTTGAGTCGCTGGGGTTATGCTTGTATTTTTCGAAACGGTCAAATTCTCGATCATAGCGGTTCAGACCGTTATAGGTTCCCACCCATAAATTGCCGTCATCATCCTCACATAAGCTAAAAACGTAGTTGTCTGAGAGACTTGCGGGATCGTCGCTATCATGGCGAAACACCTTGAAACCGTATCCGTCGTAGCGGTTCAGCCCGTCCTCCGTGCCCACCCACAGGAATCCCAGTCGATCCTGCAATATGCATAATACAGATCGTTGGGAAAGACCCTCTTCAACTGTCAGGTGATCAAAGCGAACTCGGTTTTGCGCTACCCCAAATCCGCCGCTCCATGTCATGACCAGGAACAGCGAAATGCGAACCGATGCATGGCAGAACTGGGCCACGGCTTCCTCCAGAAAACGGCCGTCAGAAACAACCCCCTAGAATTTTAATATTACCACACACTTTCGGAACTGGGGATCATTCATTGGCGGTATGGAGGCACTTCTCATCTTGTTTTCGCGAGAACGGATTCCCAATAGGTCGAAAAGACGCGCCACGAGGGGATCTCGGAGGCGAAAAACGCTAAAATTTGCGCTGCTTCATCACTCAAGGGGCTGGCTTAGTCGGATTTGCGTAATTTAACGCGAAATATCAAAAAAAAATCTTCCTAAAATCTTACACGCATGCTATCATTGAGTTGTCTCGTAGTATTTCACCTAGCACCTACAGACACACAGCCGGATACCTTAAGTCAGCGTTTAATTTTTTGGCCACACTGTACGGCCCGCCTTTCGGTTTGTTTGTTAACCGAATTGGACTTTAGGACAAGGCGTCAGTTTCCAAATTATCTGACACGCTGAATCTAAAAAAAAACAGGAGGAGGTTTACATGAATTCCAAAAAGAGATTTAAATTAGATCAGATTGAACTTAAAAGCTTCATTACGGAGCTCAACACACTTAACCTTTCCGGTGGCCAATTGCTGCAGGAAGTTGAAGGCACCTTGAGAGTTTGTACAGGTCTAGGATTGGTGTGCGATCCTTCCTTTACAGGTTAGAAATTCATGTTTGTTGGTTTTAAGCTTATAGTTTAAAGCTATATTCAAACGATAAGACTTTAACTGTGTTGAGGACTTAAAAGAGGAGTGTGAGTTATGAAGACCAGGAAAGTGAAACTGCATCAATTGGAAGTTCGGAGTTTTGTAACCTTGTTGAACACCAAGGGATTGAACGGCGGCCAGACATTGGACCCCATATTGGATCCCATTCTGGATCCAATCCAGGAGCCCGGAACTCTGAGAATGTGTACCGGTTCTGGCAGCCCTTGCTAGAAGCTAACATGTCTTAGCAATCCAACTTCTAACCTTTGTTTAATTCATCAATTCAAAACGTGCATATTTTCTCCATTTATTTAATTACATTATGCGCGATTCAGGCAACCTGAGAACACACAGGAAAGAGACAACACATAGCAGATGATTCCGATTGGGAAAATCGGAAACTCGGACATTTTTTGGGAAGCCGAGCCCCGCTTCAGTAGGGGAAAGTGCATCTGTCATATCCAGGCGAATAGTAGAGCGGTTGAATATCCGGCTGCAACCGCACTGTCCTATTTGCATCTGATTTCTAAATCACAAGAACAACCAAATGCTGATTAAAATAATGAACAGGCCTTCTATTTCTGAATGGCAGGCCAGGTTGGGATGGCTGCGGGCGACCGAATCACAAGCCATCCCCGCTCTTCTCGCATGGCGAATATACCTGGGAAAGACGTCGCCTGGGGCTATTTGCCTTAGCAACCCGGTGGATCACAACAACAAAAATTAACGGAAATGGCCGGAATTCCCGCCATGTACGCCTGAATCTTTGATCACGGACCTTGTGGAGTGAACCCGTTTCCATCACAAGGTTCGTGTTTTGTGAGCCGTTTCCGCTGAATTTTAGATATCACAGGGTTCCTGCCCCTGCTCCAGCGCCTGGACAGGGTACAAGTCAGCTATTTTCTTTCAGCCATTGGTCCATGATATCATTGGCTTTCTGGTTCCATCCATCTATGTCGCCATTGCGAAACCACGCGGCGAAATCTTCCGCCAGAATTGCTCGTGAAATGCCGATTCGGGTTTTCATATCCCGCCCGGCAAGCTTCTCTTTGCGAAATTGGGAATACCACTCCAATGCTTCGCCATAAGCTTCATCCAGGGTTTCGGCCAGGAGGTTGCGTATGCGACCGGAAAATGCCGGTCCCTTGCCTGCGGTGGACACGGCAATCTCCAGATCGCCGCGATAGAACACGGCTGGTGAGAAAAAGTCCGCCGCGCTCAGGTCGTCGATGGCCATGGAGAGGATGCCCCGTTTCTGCGCCTCCAGCCAGAGTTCTTTGTTAATTTCCTTACTGTCGGTGCCCATGATGGCCAGCTTCATGCCGTCTAAATCGGAGGTTTGGGCCTTGCGATGAATGAGACGAGCGCCCGGCAGCGGCTCCTTTATCTCGGGCGCCACGACGGTGACATCCGCCCCCGCGTCGATGAGACGTCGCGCTTTTGGCAGGGCAATGGTTCCACCGCCAACCACCAGACATGGCCAGTTTTTGATGTTCAGGTTCACGGTGAACATGGGCATGTGCGATCTCCAAAATGGCGATCTCCCAACCGTGAGGATTGGGAGATCTTTCTGGTTTTGCCAAAATTACGAATGGGGCATTTTCACTCTATTCCCCATAAGGGGTCCAGATGTTCTTGATCTGGGTAGCGCGGCGAAGGAAATGCAGGCCCTGACCCTGTTTGGGGTCTTGCCAGTTGTAGGCCTTGCCATAGTTTACCCAGGTCCGTTTCATGTTTTCAGCGGCGGCTTCTTCCACCATTTACTGCCTTCAGCGGAGCCGAAATACCATAGACCGTCTACGTCGTCGTGGTTGGCGAGGACCTTTGTCAGGTCGTC
>JBNKOV010000720.1:0-3382 GCA_050294955.1 Holophagae bacterium | reverse complement strand
GGTGATTTCCTGCCCAGACATGTGGCCCATCTCCTGGAAAAAGAGCTGATCATTGTGGCCAACTCCAGCTATGAGGAACGCCTGAAAGAGTTAAAGCTTGAGTACCCGGATCTCAGTTGGGAAGCAACCCGCGAAATGGAGATTGAACAGATCATGGAGCAGGTCTGGTCTGGGGAGATTGACTGCACGATTGCCGACGCCAATATTGTATCCATTAACCGCCGTTACCATCCCGAACTGGAGGCTCCGTTTTCTATCAGCGATAAGCAACCCCTGGCCTGGGTGGTGGCGCCCAAATATGCCGCTCTGGTCCCTGAAATGGAAAAATGGTTGATGGAGATGGTTCAGTCCTGGGCCTTGGATGAACTGTTGGAGCGTTACTACGGCTACACGGAGCTGTTCGACTATGTAGACATCAAGCGGTTCCACCGCCGAATTGACCAACGCCTCCCCCGTTTCCAGGAAGATTTCCAAGCGGCGGCGGCTCGTTTTGGCTTCAGTTGGACCCTGCTCGCTGCTCAAGCTTACCAGGAATCCCATTGGGACGTGTACGCCAAAAGCCCAACAGGGGTTCGCGGCATAATGATGCTCACAAGGCGAACGGCCCGGCAGGTTGGCGTGGTGGATCGCCTGAACCCGAAAGAGAGCATCATGGGCGGCGCGAAGTACATGGCCGACTTGTATGAAAGGCTTCCTAAATCCATTAAAGATCCTGACCGCACCTGGATGGCTCTGGCCAGTTATAATGTGGGTTTCGGGCATGTCATGGATGCGAGAACCCTTGCGAGACAAGCCGGGTTGGATCCCAATTCCTGGCGCTCAGTTCAGGACATGCTGCCGCGTCTCTCCAGGCGTGAGTACTATAAGAAGACCCGGTTTGGTTATGCGCGGGGCAGAGAGCCCGTGCGGTATGTTCAGCGGATCAGAGATTTCCAGAATATTTTAGAGCAACACCTGAGCAACGACCCGGCCATCAGCACCGAACCAGACCTGGCCCGGGCCGACGAAGACCTTTAAATCTAACGCCCTATGTCGCCGGTCCGCTCGGGGTTCACCGTAAAAAGTTCGGTATCTTTTTCAAGATCGTTGGTGAGGTAATTTGATAGCTCCCGAAGACGCAGAGGCCGATCCGGCAGGATGTCTCTTTTGTCCAAGGCGGTTAAATGGTTCAGGATCATGGAGTAGAGGGGATGTACGTCGCTCATTGGTAATACTGCCTTAGGTTCTGCAGGGCTTCTTCTTGGGCGGGATCGATGGAAATGACCAGTTTCCAGGCCTGAACCGCGCGTCCATGCTGACCCAGAGCTTTATGGGCCTGCGCCAGATTCAACAAAAGGGCGACATGGTTGGGAGCAGTGCGAGAGGCTTCCTCCAAAATGGCAAGGGCCTGCTCGGGCTTATTATCCATTAAGGCCAACACGCCTTTGTTATTCAGCAGATCGACGCGATTGGGGTCTAGCTCAACTGCGGTCCGCAACGCCTGAATGGCCTTTTCTGATAGATTGAGAGCCGTATAGACGACGCCCAGATTATTCCAGGAAACCACTGATTTGGGGTCCAAGCGGGTGGCGTTTTCCAAAAACTGGGCGGCCTGCTCCAACTCGTCTCGATAGAATAGCTGCACAGCCTGGTCGTTCATCATGGCGCATTCAACGGCGTGATCGTCCATGACGGGAGGCGCATCGGAGCCGCCAGCTTTTTGAACCGTGCGCTCCAATCGCGCCACGGCGTCTTCCAACCTGCCGCTGTTATTTTTCTCCAAGACAGACGCCAACTTGTTCAATCTTTTTTGAAAGCCCGTCTCCAGACGACTTGCCAACTCTGTTAAAGCCGACTGGATTTCCGGGCTAAGCTTTTCGGCGCCCTTCTCGGGCGTTTTTGCAGGACTGTTCATAGACCTTCCTTTCCTATAAGTACCGGGTTCTTGGGCGCAACATGTTCCCGTTGCAAGATGCGAAGTTGGGAAAAATGGACAGCGAGAGACTGCGGTCCACCTTGCGCAAGAATAAATGAATCACGAATGAATTGAGGTAATCTGGATTTGGGGTCTTTAATATAGACAGCCCGTTCAGGCATGCCAGCATCGCAAAAATAGCTTTGTTTCACCGCTGTGGGAACATTGCATTGTTCCATTTGCCATGCAGCCGGTGAAAAGCGGCCCACGGCTCGATCATATCGCGCGTCAAGAGGTTTGCGAACGGATTCCGGCAAGCCCTTGATTCTCGATTGAAATTGCCGGTATCGGTCCAATTGACCCGTAAAAAGAAGCCACTCAAGACTTTTAATGGGGGGCGGATCTTCATCGCCCTGCCAGGCGGCCAACTCCATATCTCGGATTTTTCCGCCAACAGTCAAGAGCTGATCGTACAAACGATCTTCATTATCGAAAACAACGGCAAGACCTGCAAAGTCAGGCTTTTCTCCCAATTCGCTCAACACCGCAAACGCCTCCACTCTAAAGTCGAGTTCGTCGCCTTCATACAGCATGCGAAAGTATGGGAGGGCCTTTTCACGATCCACGGCGTAAATTGCCCAAGCCGCTTCCTGCCAGATATCCAGTTTGTCGGGAAACCGTTTTGTAAGGGTCTCATAGAGAGGCAAGGTCTGCTTGCGGTATCGAAAATCGCGAAGGGATGAAAGGGCCTCCCGTGCATTGTTGAACTGGGAGACCTGCATGTGAAGGTCAGCAGCGGCCAGAATGGCTCGATCCCGCAACTCCGGTTTGGATTGACAGTCTTTCAGCCATTTCAAGCGTTCGTGAGCCATGTGAGTTCCAAGCTCGCCGCTTGCGTTGATGTCCAGCATTTTCTTATAAGCGCGCCATTGCCAGTGGAGCCGGGCAAGCTCGTAGACCACTTCTAAAGCGTCTTCCTTGCCCATGATCACGCGGAACACGCCGTCTGTAAGGGACAGAGCGCCTTCTTGATCGATGCGACCGAATTCATCGAGAAGTTTGACCGCATTCATGGGAGTTCCATAGGAGAGTGTGAAGCGGATCAGCAACCCGTAGAGATAGACATTATCCACATCGGAGGGCTTCTTCTTGAGATAGGTGTGAATGTACTTAAAAATGGGATCTGCAGAGCCGGGCGAACTTTTGGCCATATTGCGAAAGATGGTAATGGCTTGCGCCACGTCATGTTGCACCAGATAATAACGGGCCAGAACAAATCGAGGTTTCGGGTCGTCGGGATATTTCAGCGACGCCAGATTGGTGACATGCACCAGGGAATCCCGAATGTCGGGATTGTTGAGGTCGATCTGGTCGAGCAGCACCACCGAGTTCTTGATCAGCATGCCGGAGAGGCTCAGGAAACCGAGCAGGGCCACGAATCCGAATGGCTGGTCGGTGAGCAGCAGGCCGGCGGTGACGCCGATGATC
>JBNKOV010000719.1:3126-3383 GCA_050294955.1 Holophagae bacterium | reverse complement strand
AAAATCCAATGAGCGACCCACACGAACACCATCAAAAGCAGACGGGGATTCAAGGCAATGAATTGCTCTGATTCCCCGAGCTTCAAAGTTGCGACCCAATGGTTGCGAACCCCATTATGGATTCCTTGATCCTTGCTTGGGGAATTTTAGCTTAGCCCGTGGCGACGGGCTCCATTTGAAAGGCCTTCATGCCAATATCAGCGGCAGTGGCCTTCAAGAATCTGGCGTATAGCGTGGCTTCCAATTGTTGTGCTTTG
>JBNKOV010000719.1:0-3116 GCA_050294955.1 Holophagae bacterium | reverse complement strand
GGCCTCAATCTCAGCCGTGATTTGAGCGAGATGACGGTCCTCCTCCACAATAACGGAGGCCAGAGATATTTTAATCTGCCGCTCCTTGAGAACCTCGGCGTAAAGAGGGTAGAGGGATGCTGCGCGCACCTCAATGGCATAGGTCGTCAACAGATAGGAGCCCCGCTTCAAATCTCTGCCTTCCAGGCCCAAATCAACGGACAGCCACCGACAAATGCCCATGTCCAGCCGGTGAAGGTACCTTCTACCCGCGTTACCGCCCAATAAAGGGTACTTGCGAGAGCCGTCACCGCCAATTTTTGTGAGCAATTTTTTGAAGAACCAGGCGTGGCGGGCCTCTTCGGCTGCGTGTTGCAGCAGGTCTAGGGGCAGGTCTTCGGAGGGCTGGTGGCCAAAAATCTTTTTCGCGCCTTGATTTTCCAGATAACTCAGGGTCGCCAGCCAGCGCTCATGCAAGGCCTGATCGTCCACCAGGTTTTCCAGTAAATTTCTAAGGGGCGTTTCAGAACCGTTCATGAGACCTCCACCGTTCCGACCGACAAAAAGATCGATCAAGGGCTTATAGGTTTACTACAGTCCGCCGCTGAAATCAATGTTTGGGCCGGGTTGAAATAAACTTTTTTCGGGAATTGGCGTATCCAAATTCAGGGAGCAGGTCCGAACAGGGCGCCCACCGGGGCCGAAAAATGATATGATAAGCCCCGGAAGTTTGAAAGATGGCGCATCCGCCCATTCACTTCTTTTACGGTCCTTAAATCGAGATGTTTGCTGCGAAGGCGTGGATTCCAGGTCTGAAAGGCGTTTCTTCGCATGCTTTAAGGATGATGTTCGGTCATGCATACAAAAGAACGAATTCAAGACACCACCAGTGCGTCTGACGCAGGTCAGCCTTTTTCTGCAGAAATTACAGGCCCCATTCCCATTGGTCATTCCGTCTCCAATTACAAGACCTATTTCTTTGACAAATGGTTGGGCGTTTGTCCCATCGGCGTGCCGGGCGAATTGTGCATTGGCGGGCCGTCCCTGGCTCAGGGATACTTGGGCAAGCCAGCCCTTACCGCCCAAACCTTTGTTCCTGATCCCGCGTCCATTTTTCCCGGTGATCGGGTCTACCGGTCTGGGGACATGGGGTGTTACAGCGCTAACGGGGATATCGTTTTCATGGGGCGCTTGGACCGCCAGGTCAAAATTCGCGGGTTCCGTATTGAGCCAGGTGAAATAGAAGTGGCGCTGGTGAGCCATGTTTCCGTGAGACAGGCCCATATTGTGGTGCGCAATGATCGCCTGGACGCCTATGTGGAAGTGGGCCAGAGCCCTGCTGAACCCGTGGATTCCGGTATTTTAATGAAGCATATCCGGGGACGTCTGCCGGATTTCATGATTCCAGCGGCCATTGTGGTCATGGAAGCCTTTCCGCTCACCCCCAACCGGAAGATCGATGTGGCGAATCTTCCCGATCCAGAACATGTGGTTGCCTCCGACTTTGAAGCGCCCAGGGATCCTCTTGAAATGCAATTGGCTTTGGCTTTCGCTGAAGTGCTTAATTTGGAGCGGGTCGGGCTGAACGAAAATTTCTTTGAACTGGGCGGCCATTCTCTTATGATTCTCAGCCTGGTCAGCGCCATTCGCGAAAGGTTGGACATTGAGCTGCCGGTTCCCCTGCTGTTCCAGTCCAATACGGTGGCCGCGCTCGCTGCGATCATTCGAGAACATGGCGGCGGCCACGACATGGGGCCTTTGGTGGATATTAAAATAACGGGTTCTAAAAATCCGCTGTTTCTGGTTCATGCGGTTGGCGGAGAAGCGTTGGGCTATGCCGGTTTGGGCCAACAACTGGATCCGGATCGTCCGCTTTTCGGGTTTGAGGCTCGTGGGTTGCAGGGCGATGAAGAGCCCATCGAGGATTTGGAAGATATTGCGGCCTTTTATGTGGAGGCCATGCGGGAGGAGCAACCAGAGGGTCCTTATCTGCTGGGCGGCTGGTCTTTGGGCGGCGTGATCGCTCTGGAAATGGCCCGTCAGTTGAAGTCTCAGGGCCAGTCGATTTCTCTTCTTGTGATGTTAGACACCTGGCTATCTGTCTGTAATCGCGAGTGTTCTGATGTGGACTTGTTGCTGGGCTTTCTTCAGGATCGGGTTCAGTTGAGCGGCGCGAATTTGGAAGAAGTCTACAAGACCATCATGCGGGACAAGCCCCAAGATCATCTCGGGTTTATTGAGGCCCAAATTGAAAAATACGGCTTGGAGATGTCCGAATTCGAACTCTCACGGCTAAAAAGGCTGTACCAAACCTCCAGCGCAAATACCCGGGCTGCGGCAAAATACACGCCTCAACCCTATGATGGCCCGATCCTCCTGTTCCAAGAAACCGATCACCATCGACAAAATCCAAGCGATCCGCGATCTGGAACACGTTGGCTGAAAATAGCGCCGCAAATTCAGATACATGACACCCCGGGAAGCCATTATTCCATGCTTTCCCATCCTCCTCATTTAAAGGAGTTGGCAGAGTCCCTGAATAAAGCGCTTTCCGAAATTCCGTGATTTCTGGCGGGTTGACGCAATTTTATTCTCAGATAACGCCCCAAAATTTTGAAATAGAGTCTCCTTTACAGCCGTGATTGTGGTACATTTCCACATTAGGGGGATTCTGTATCTAAGTTTATTTGAGCGTCAACGGTGTAGTCTATGCAATCCTATATTGGGAAATCTGATGGGAAATCGAGAGGCAGGGTGTTTCATGTCAGCCCCTTCCGCGTCCCAACTTCGCAGACGGCTCGGGGAGCTTGAGGAGATGGCAATGCACGCATTAGACGGGAACTCGATGGATCTGGAACGCCTGGTTGAAATTGCAGACGGCTTGCCTGTGGAGCTGTCGCCCTATAGCGTGGAAACCGTGAAGCGATCCAGGGAAGTTGTGGACCGAATCCTACGGGATAAAGACGTGGTCTATGGGGTGAACACCGGTTTTGGCAACTTTTCTTCCGTGGTCATTCCCCGGGGCAAGCTGGCGCAATTGCAGGTTAATCTCATTAGAAGTCATGCAGCCGGCGTTGGCGCCGATCTGGATTTGCGCCATTGTCGAGCGTGATGAAATCCGTGTCTTGCGCCGCCCA
>JBNKOV010000718.1:0-3384 GCA_050294955.1 Holophagae bacterium | reverse complement strand
TTAGGAACAACGCCGAAATCAAAAATAGGAACTTCATTCTAACTCCTTCTATTGATTGCCTTTCGATGCTCGAAGCACCGGGTAGTACTGGGTGAAGACCATGTCATCGGCCGCCGCGGCCTGATGACAGGCTGCGCATTGGTCCGTGGCGAAGGCCTTCGCAGAGGCCATTAGCTCGGGTTGCTTCCCAAAACTGAAATAGGCCCAGTTGCCCGGTTCATTGGGGAATCTCTTCTTGCTTTTCACCGTGGCCTCAAGGCCCAGGAAATCCCCCATAAAATAGCCCTGTCCGCTCACAGCGGCCTTGGATCCCACGCTCACCAGTTCCTTTACAATGATGGTTCCCTCTGGGAATGAACCGGTTTTCTTCCATTGTTTATAGGAGGCTGGGTCAATGTATACGTTGTGGAACTCGGGGAAAGCGGCCTTGCCGTTGTTCAATTCGTTGGGCGTGAGCGGCGTTCCCACATACACCCACTCTCGATATCCCTCCGGTCTTCTCAGGTTGCCGTCTCCGTCGAATTTGGCCGCTGGCGGCTCAAACCACGCAACCGCAGTAATGGCAATGAGAAATAAAGTCGCCAGTTGGACCAGGCTTCTACGCTTCATAGTAAAATGAGTCATGCATGTCTCCTTATGCGTCATTGGAAGGACGAACCTTCACCAGCACAGACATAGCAAGACCAATACCAAAATGTCGGACACAAGGCGTTGCTCTAATTACCTGGAAAAGATGTGATTATGCTAACGCATCATTCTATGTGAACCAAGCCGCCCAAATCGCCGCGATATTTCAAGGCCGGGCCGCGAAATGTCGCGGGCGGTCTTACAAGCTAATTCCCAGCTTCTTCATTTTGGAGCGCAGCGTGCTGGGATTCAGATCCAGGATGCTTGCCGCACCGGCGTCACCCTCAATCTTTCCGTTCGTCTGAGCCAGGACCATGGCGATGTGGTGACGCTCCACATCCCTCAGACTCATGCCCGCCTGTGTCGCCGTGGGCTGGAAACCCTTGTGCTGCAACAGGGGACCGGGGGAGAGGATCGCCAAACGCTGCACCAGATTTTCCAATTCTCTAATGTTGCCGGGCCAATCATGGCTTTCAAGCGCCGCCTTGGTCTGATCGTGAATGCCAGTAAAGGCTTTGCCCAGGGACCGCGCAAATCTACCGAGAAAATGCTCCGCAAGGGGGATAATGTCGGACTTGCGCTCTCTCAAAGCAGGCAAGCGCAAAGGGAAGACATTCAGGCGGTAAAACAGATCCTCGCGAAAAGCGCCCCGCGCGATCATGGCTTCCAAATCTCGATTTGTGGCGGCGATAAGCCGAAAGTCCACCCGAATGGGCTGACTGCCGCCCACCCGCTCAAACTCTTTTTCCTGAAGCACCCGCAATAGCTTAACTTGTGCAGACAGAGACATCTCACCAATCTCGTCCAGGAAAAGCGCGCCCCCATCGGCCAGCTCAAATCTTCCCTTGCGCATGGATTGGGCCGAGGTGAAGGCCCCTTTCTCATGGCCGAACAGCTCGGCCTCAATAAGCTCTTGGGGCAAAGCGGCGCAGTTCACCTTAACCAGAGGACCCGCAGCGCGTGGGCTGCCTTTGTGGATTAAACGAGCCGCAAGCTCCTTGCCCGTTCCCGTTTCCCCCGTAATGAGCACGGTAGCATGGGTTTTGGCGACCAGATCTATATTTTCCAGGACCTGAGCAAAGGCGGGACTTTTGCCAATCATGTGCCCTATATTAAGGGTTTGGCCAATTTCCTCCTTCAGGTATCTCGCCGTGCTATCCGCACGTTTCCGAGCTGCTATCTCTTTTTCAAGCCGCTGGTTGCGATCCTGCAGCATGATCTCTTTTCGGTTGCGCTCCATCTCCGAGCTGATCCTGGCGCCAATGATTTTCAAGGTCTCCAGCAAGGCGAAACGGTCCGGGAAAGGCTGGGAGTGCATGAGCGCGAAATGCCCCAATGGTTTTTTCAGGCTGTCAAAAAGGGGGACGCCCACATAACTCTCAATATTCCCGTCAATCAGGTCGATGTCTTGGGGGAATCTACTGCAAACTTCACTGGCGTAAAAGGCCAGGCCTTTCCCCACAACGGTCTCGCATACCGTGCCGGCCAATTCATAGGTCTTGTTTTCTGCTCGGGTGCCCGACTGCCAATACGCAATGGTTCTCACGCTGTCCTGGCGATGGCATTCCGTGATAAAGGCAATATCCACCTTAAGGGCTTCTGTCAGTTTGCGGGTGATATCCACAAAGAAGTCCCCTTCAAAAGGCGAGGTGAGAATATCCAGAACAAGGGCCTGATTCTCAAGGGCTTGACGATGTTCGCTCAATGACGCGGCGTCTTGGCTTTTTTCTTGGATTGTCACGTTGTCACCGCCCTTACAGTTTCTTACCCGCCGTCTAAAATGGATTGCAGTATACCAGGAATTCGCAAGCCGTGGACGGGAAATCTTAAGCGAGGGTTGTCCCGACACAACTCTTGGCAAAACTTGCACAACCCGGGGATATCCCTGGAAAGGTCTTGGCAAAACTGGTCAAAACGCGGCAAAAGTCACCAATAACCCCGCAATACCGCGCAACACAAGGAAAAAGGAACACCCAACGGGGCTATGGAGACGCAACTCACGGACGCCTCTGCTAAACAGGGCGAAAGAGACGCCTAAATCGCGGAAAAACAGGACAAAATCAGGGAACAAAAAAAACAGCTCGTGGCCATGTTGACCCAACAGAGCGCTAAAGAGGCGCAACACAAGGCAAGGGTTGCACAGAAGAGGGACATAAGTGCGCAAGAGGATGCAATATTCCACAAGACATGGAAAAACTTGCACACAAGAGTGTTATGGCTGTAATTAAACAAGTTATCGGAAAAAGGCCAGGAACCCCTTTTTTAAATAAAAAAACCGCTGAAGACTAACCCGCCTTTCCTTCGTATAAAGTGTTGAGAGGATTCAGGCAAGGGGAGGCGCGGAATTTTGCCAGGCACAAAAATCATCCCGCTATTGATCTTAGGATTCGGGTCGGCCTGGGGTTTGAGCTCGCCCCATATCCGAGAGGCCTACGAAACCTTGAACAGCATGTCCTTTCTGCCCCAAACCCGGATCGTTAAAGATTTTGCGTTCAAAAAAGCCGAGCATCATTTCCAACTTGAGCAGGGAACCCTGTCATTCCTGCCTTCTCTGGACGGGGCTTGTCCAGGCGCGCTTTTCGAAGGGGTGGGCAAGTACTGGCTAAAACCGGCCAATGAACGGGAACGCAGGCATTTAGAGCTGGTGGGCGACGGGGAGAATCTAGAGGTCTATGAGCGGGGATTCACCCAGCTCCTTCTACTCTTCACCGACGATACGGGCACGCGGCTGTACCAGAACAGCGAACCCGCTCCAGA
>JBNKOV010000717.1:0-3389 GCA_050294955.1 Holophagae bacterium | reverse complement strand
TTTACGCCAATCGAAGGCGACAAAATACCGTATTGTTTTTTCATGTCTCGAAGATCGGGGCCTAAATAAAAACTTGGGAGTTTTTTTAATATGGAAAGAATGATATATCTTATGCCAATTTCAAAACTAAACATAATCGCATGCCATCCCAATTCTGATTTAGCCAGTTATAACCCCTATACCATCGGGAAGGCTCATTTAAAGACGCGTTATGTACAGGGGGGAAAATGAGCGGGTTCAATGAATTACTGAAACCTCTTGACCGGGTTTTCCAACAAATGGGCGTTCCTTACAACCTCACCTATTTTGTGGATGGCGCGCGCCACACCATGCGCTATGATCCGTTGCCAGGCAACGGTCTTGGCTTAGCATTCGCTGTGCTGCTGCTTGAGGCCTATTTATGGCCGGAAGCTAAAGATTGTCTGGAACTCCGCCAGATAGCCGATAACCTGGCCGCTGATTTTTGGACAAAAGAACGGGCGCGGCTTGTGGTGGCGGCTCGTGCGGCTGGAACCTGTGAATGTGGCTGTGGTTCCCCTCTTGGCAAAGCGTTTCAACTCCATCATGGCTACTTTCAAAGTCAATACGCAGGCGCTTTCAAACACCATCCCGCCAACCTGTTCGCATTGAAAACGGCCTGCCATGACCGGATACATCGAGAAGGAAAAACCGGGTTTGCCAACATGAGAATGAAACGCGCTGTGCGTCAAAATCTACCCTCATGGTGGAAGACAGCCAAAGGCCAAACTCGGGTTCCAGTCCCTTCAAAGTTCGGGCAAAAGGACGGCGGCCTGGTTTGTCCCAAGTGCAACCGCACGCTAGGCAACCGGCAAACCATCGGTGGTTACCATCGCCATTGCTGGAAAGCGGAGGTTTGAAAATGGAGTATCACGGCTACCTTTTGGAACCTGGAATTATTCAAACTCCAGAATATTCGGTATTTTTCTACCGAATAAGGGGTACTCGGGCCTTGACCCCATTTACGATAGACGGGCGAGAACATTCACGAATTCTCGCGGAACTCTTCCTTGACGGCTTCAAGGCCGGGAAAGGACGTGGAACGAGGCGACCCATAAAATTAACTGCAAATATTAAAAAGATCCAACCGGACGTAAGCAAGGTGTTGGGCTATCTGGCGGGCGTTTATATCGGGACAAAGCATCCCCCAATCCAACGCTTGTTAGGCCGCTCAGACACAGAAGACGGCGCCCATTCCATGGTTGACGCGTTTTGTCTTGGGTTCAGATGGAAAGGAGGATGTACATGTTACGGTTGATCAAACACCCCAAGGGAGACTTTGCCCCTGGGAATCTTGAGGCCCGGATTGCTGCGGGCGTTGGGGGTTCTGACGCGCCAGTCATATGCGGGGAAGATCCCTACAACACCCCTATCCGGGCGGCTGCTATTTATTCCGGTCAATTCAAGCGGGAAGAAAATGCTTGTATGTGGTGGGGTCATCAAAAAGAGCCTGCCATGCTGGCGCTTGCAAGACGGGACGGTATCCAAGCCCAACGCGTAAACCATGTTTTGGTGCATCACAACCCTGAAAGGTCGTTTATGTACGCGCATTTAGATGGGCGCGTATTGAAAACCGATCAAATCATAGAATGTAAACTCGTTTCGGATCGCATGCGCCATCATTGGGGAACCCCTGGCACGGATCAAATACCGCCTTGGGTTTATGTCCAGTGTCAACACAACATGGATGTGACAAGGGCAAAGAGCTGTCTTGTGATCGCCCTTTTTGGCGGGAATGATCAACAATACTACCGGGTTACCCATAACCAGGCCGTATGTGAACAGATCGCGGCGCTAGAAAAGGCGTGGTTGGAAAAAGTTCAAAACAAAGAACCGTTAGAGCCCCTTGATAGGGATGATCTCTTATTGCTGCATGGCAAGGGAGAAGGGAGAAGCGTTTCAGCCAATGACGATATATTTTCCAAAATCACAGCAAGAGAGAACATCCGCCAGAAAATCAAGGATCTTGAACAGGAAAAGCAAGACCTTGAACTCAAGATCTGTTCGTACATGGGCGCGGCGCATTTTCTCACGTATGGCAAAGAAAGAGTGGTCTCGCTTACGCCGAGTAATGCGCGAGCGGGGCGAAGCCTCCGCATCAACAGCAGACGACTTAAAGCCGCGATGCAGGGAGGTCTTGAAAATGTCCCAAACTAAAGAAGCTAGAAGGCCTGATTTGACCAGGTTTGAACCGTTTCTCAATGGCCGCATTGGTGATCTTAGAGGCATGGAAGCATCATTTTTCCAACAGCTAGCCGATACTTTGGAAATTGCGGGTGAAGGTTCCTTTGAAATCTATAGAAACTATGAAAGAAAATGGAAGTTCAGGGTTACCACGCTTGGCGTAAACCGCCTGATAAAAAAGAATTGCTTGTCTGTGGCTTTGGAAACCTTCTATCCATTCCCTGATAAATACGGCTGTAAGGCCATTGTCAAAGAAGATTTGGAGTTGTTGTCTTCTCAAATAGAGGCGACAGCCCATACGGACTTAAAAGGCCTTCACGGCTACAAACTGGCGCGGGCTATTGCAGGTTGTGAGTCTCGCGCCAAGCGCAAGGCGGCATTGGCCGTGTTGGGCCTTTCCATCTTGGATTCCGCCTATGACGACCGAACCCAAAAGGCAGAGGCCCAAGCAAGGCGCGAGTGTTTAAGGATCTTCGATCACTCAAAATTTACCTATGGGGAATGTTGGAAAGAACTGGAAAGGGCAACGGGTGTTTCCTTCGTTCGTACCGGGGATAGACAAACCTTGTATGACATGCTGGAACTCATGCCCGCGCCACAGATCGCGGCGGCCCTAACGGCCCTTGAAAAGATGGCTGAAAATTCGTGGGGGGGTCAGGTTGCTGGCCGTATTGCTGCGAGATTCGAAACCCTAAAGATGGAACATAACCGCATTTAAATAAAGGTGAAAACAATGCTAGACCCCCTGGAATTGAAGATAAAAGAACTTGAGCGAAAACCCACACAATGGAAGCAGATAGCGAGAAGCCTTGAAAGGTTGGCCTTGAATCATGCGGTGATGCCCACAAACGACATGGCCAAGCATTTGGGCATGTGCCGTAGATCATTTGACCAATTTGTCTCTTGCATGTCCCTCTCACCCAAAAGAAAAGGGGTGACAGGCGGCGTTTCAACCCTGTGGTTGGTTGCTGCAACAACCCAAAAATACAACGCCTGGGTTCAAAGCGTGCGGCCGCCTTGCTCGGAAGCTGTGACAATCGTCTTGGAAAATTACCTTGAAATCCTTCGTGCGGGAAAGGTAGATGAAGAAACCCGCCAATGCTTTTTAGGCACCCTTCGGGCTGTTCTTCTAGGTCGTGTTATGGATTTAGGAACAGCAGCAAAGTGGCTTAACACCACAAAAGACC
>JBNKOV010000716.1:0-3391 GCA_050294955.1 Holophagae bacterium | reverse complement strand
AGTATTATAAAACTTGGTTTTTAGGCGTTGCAAAATCCCCTTTTCCTTGATGCATGGTCAGTTTTGCCTGGTTTTACTCCTATCTGACGCTGGGCTCTGGATGTATTTCTCTATGGTGATCGCTAATTTCTTTCGTTTAGTAACTGTGCCCCTGAGGCTTGCGCGCGTTCCATTTCGCATCTGACTTTTTCTGGTTCCGTTCAATGTGTCTCGCAGTCGCTTGCCAACTTTTCCCTCTACTGTGTAGTTAGGTAATTCATTATGATGTGGTTTGTATCAACATGGATGACGCCAAGAGAAAGCGATTAACTTTTGATGCCTTTCTGATGGTTCACAGGTTGTGGTTGCGCCAGTTCTACGGGGTTAAGGTTTTAAGAATGGCCACTTAAAAAGGTTGTTGGGTTGCTGAAGACTTTTGCCATGTCCATGCCCTTTCTAAAGTCCGAAAGGGTTACCTGGCCAGTTGCCAGAGCCAGGAGCAGTTGGAAATACGACTTCCATCTTCCCCGGTGTTTATAACGAACATCTAAGGACCATCGCCACAGACGACTGTATTCTTCATAAAATTCATCAAGTGACAGCTTTGTGGGCAACACGGAATGGACAATATCGAAAAGTTCCCAATTGTCAGTTGTAAGGTCTTTCGCTACTTCCCCCCAAAGGTCTGTGCCGGGTAGCGGGGTCAAAACTGAGAAGCCACTGTTGTAGGTTACATTCCGGTCAATCCATTCCCGAAGTCTGGCGAAATCGTCGTGGTCCCAATTGGGGTCTACTATGAAATTGCAAGTGAAACCGACACCCAAGTCTTTTAGGATTTCAATTGCCTTCACGTTATTTGAGGCGGAATTTTTTTTATTGATGGATTGAAGGCCTTCATCATCTATTTTCTCAAGTCCCATGAAAATAGCGAGATTACCACAGTTTTTCCAGAGTTCGATGAGATCTGGATTTCGAACAATGATATCGGTTCTGGTCTGCACTGTGAAGTATTTTTTGATGCCGGATTCCATAATCAAGCGGGCCATTTCCCGTCCTCGCTTGACGTCTAACCAGAAGATATCATCTGTGATGAAAATGTTCGGCGCTTTGATTGAGGAAAGCTCCTCAACCACTCTTTCTGGTGATTTTTCCCTGAAACTTTTTTCATGGAACTTCCACACAGAACAGAAGTTGCAGCGGTAGGGGCATCCCCTGGCTGTTTCCATGAGGGCAAGCGGTCTTCGAAAGTTGATGTAATAATTTGGCGCATAATCTTCAATGAGGTGTCGAGCTGGTAGTGGAAGTTCGTCCAGGTCTGGCCGAGAAGGTGCTGGGCCTGTATGCTGTGGCCCGTCAGCGGTGTTTAGCATAAGACCAGGAACCTTAAACAAATCCCGGTCCCGTGCTACCGCTTCCATAACGGCGGGCATGATAATCTCCCCTTCTCCAATGGCAACAGCATTTATGGTTTGATCCGTAAACCAGGTGGGATCTCGGGATGCATCATGGCCTCCAACAATGATTATCGCTTCGGGCAACTTCTTTCTAACATCATTGGCCAATTCTCTTGTTCTATATCGCTCCGTCGTAAAGTTACATTGAAGGCCTACCACATCTGGCTCAAAAGCAAGGCACTTTTCCAAGCCCTCTTCTCTGCCTTCTAGCCGAAGGTCCAGAATAATACATTCATGGCCGTCTCGTTCCAAAACGCTGGCCACGCATTCCATCCCCAAGGGTTCAACAAAGGTCAACATTTCCAAGCCCAAAATACCGCCAATGGGGGGTTTCAAAAATGCGGCTTTCATAAGAATGCCTCCCGTAGAAATTTCTCACTATAAGGATTATGTGTTTATGCCCAGCGTCCCAAGCATCATATCATTTGAAGATGTTTTGTCAAGTTTGTTCGGATGTCTGTGAGCTGAAACTATTCTAAATCAATAGTTTAGGGTTGAGTTGTGAAAAAAATAATATTTGATGCAGCATTTTAGAACAAGGGACTGTCAGAGTATTTGGATAGTGAAAATGGCTCGAATTACCGTCGAGCGAATATTGGAGGTCAAAAATGAGAAAAATGAATTTGGCTGTGTGCATGTTTCTGGTCCTCACGTCTGCACTCTTTGTAAGTGCAAGAGAAGGCGAGGTTTTTAATGTAGGCGGCGATCCAGCTTTAAACTTGAAAAATATTTCCGGGGACATTGAGATTTCGGCGGGTGATTCCGACCGCATTGAAGTGAACTATACCATTAAAGACGACCGCATCGAGGTGAGCATGGAGCAAACCGGTGATACGGTGGATGTTCAGGTGGATTATCCCGAAGGCGCTCGGAATTTTAAGGGCGGAGTAGACTTTGTGATTGTCTTCCCTGCAGAAGGAAGCCTCCGGTTACAGACTGTATCCGGCGATGTCAAAGCTACGGGAATTGCTGGCAGCCTGGAATTGGAATCCGTTAGTGGTGATGTTGAAGTGATCAACGGCGCTGGTCGGCTAGAACTGAAGACCGTGAGCGGTGATGTGAAAATGTCGGGCCTTGGCGCATCAGATGTAGATGCTTCGACCATGTCGGGCAATGTAGAATATCGAGATGGGGATTTGTTGGAAGGCCCCTATGAATTCTCTACAACCAGCGGAAAAATTAAGGTTTATCACGGACCAGGGGCTTCTTACACGGTGCGAGGCGACACGGTGTCAGGCAACATCGACACGAACATTTCTTCACTCACAGTCAAGAAACAAAAGTATGGGCCAAATAAGTCGTTGAAAGGCAGTTTTGGCGGCGGTGACGTGTCGCTTGATCTGAATGTGGTCAGTGGTAATATCACGGTTGAAGAAAGGTAGATAAACGATCTTTTGAACCTCTCAACCGCCTTGGGCTGGTGAGTCTGAGGCGGTTGAGCGTTTGTTGAAAATGGGCTATGAATCCTTTCCCAGGCCCAGTTAACCCATGCTTTTGTCACTTTTTTGGTAGAATGGTACAGAGGAGCTCTGGTTTGGAAGATGAAGTAATCTGGATCAGGAAGATCAAGAAAGGGGATACCCGCTTTTTCCGGAAGCTTTATGACAAGCATCATCGCAAGCTCCACTCCTTGTGCTTTCGGTTTACAAGGAACCCGGAAGATGCTGAAGAACAATTGCAGGAAGTGTTCATGAAAGTGCTCTCAAAAATTGACCAATTCCGTGAGGAATCTTCTTTTGGGACATGGGTTTACCGTCTTACGGTGAACCATTTGATCAATTTTGAAAAGGGGAACCGGAAGCATAGGGACCAGGAAAGTCTGGTTGAGGAAACCGTCTTTGGACGTGAAACGAGGCAATCGGACCTGGCCTTGGCGCTTGATCGGGCTGTGGCCGCGCTGCCTGACGGTTTTCGTCATGTGTTTATTCTCCACGATAGGGAAGGGTTTCGCCATGAAG
>JBNKOV010000715.1:0-3397 GCA_050294955.1 Holophagae bacterium | reverse complement strand
GCAGCGGAATTTGTAGGCCTTGTCCGCGACATGCTGGTGCGAGAACAGGGCGAAGCGCTCATGCTGGGCGCGGGCATCCCCAGACATTGGTTTAAACCCAATATGCGGGTTGAAGTGAATCGCGCCTCCACCCGCCATGGGTTGATTAGTTACATTTTGACCGCTGAAACCAAAGCGCTTACGATCAGGTGGCGTTTGAAGCGGAACCCATTGCAGGAAGAACGCCCAATGTATCTCCTGCTCCCTCAATCTCTGCCCATGGGCGGTGAGCTTGTGTCGCCCCATGGAGCCGAAAGAAGCCGAGTCCTTTTAAAGGAGCAACGCGGCTCTCTATTCATACCAATCTTTCCCTTAGAGCAACCCCTGGAGCCAGTGCGGGATGTCCAGGGAATTAAGGAGTTGCAATCATGATGCATCCGTTTAAAAAGAAGATCCGCGGGGACTATCAACGGTTTGTACAAGGCCAGGAATCGCTGTTTCCTAAAGAGGACGTCCTGAAAATGGACCTTCATTGCCACGACGCCAACAGCGACGTGCCCGATGAGTTGTGGGGGCGCATTCTCCGCATTCCCGAGACCTGGCTGGCCACGGATTCTCTGGTCGCCCGGCTCAAGGAAAACGGATGCGGCGCCATCACCATCACCAATCACAATAACGCCCGCTCCTGCTGGGACTTAAAGGACAGAGGCGTGGATGTGCTTTCCGGCGCGGAGTTCACCTGCGCCTTCCCCGAAAACGACATTCAGTTCCATGTTCTCGCTTACGGCTTTACCCCTGAAGAAGAAGAGAAACTCAAGGTGCTCCGCCGTAATATCTATAAGTTTCAGGCCTATACAGCGGAACGCAATATCCCCACCGTCCTGCCTCATCCCCTTTATTTTTATAATCCCAGCAATGCGCCCGGTCTGGCGGTCTTCTACAAGCTGGCCCTGCTATTCGAACGTTTTGAAGTTCTCAATGGCCAACGAGATACATGGCAAAATCTGCTGGCCCTTACCTGGGTGAGATCTCTAACCCCTGAAGTGATTGATGGATACAGCCGAAGCACAGGCCTCAGTCCCAAGGAGTTCTGCCGCAAGCCTTATCTCAAAAGGCTTACAGGCGGCTCGGATGATCATATGGGGCTTTTCGCCGGGGCTTGCGGTTCTCAACTCTACGTGCCCAACCTGGCCCAGCGGTTGAAAACGGAAAGCGCGTCTGACCTGGCCCTGGAGGTGCTGCGCGTGGGCGATATGGGGCCTTACGGCAACGTGGCCGACAGTGAAAAGCTTAACCTGGCTTTCTTGGACTATTTTTGTCAAATTGCTCTAAACATGAAAGATCCTGGCCTCATTCGCATGTTCCTTCACCGGGGATCACTGAAAGACAAGATCCTGTGCTTGGGCATAAGCAACGCCATGCAGGAGCTGAAACGGCATAAGTACACCTTGCGTTTCTTTAAAACCTTTCACCAGGCCCTTGCTGGGAAACGCCCGAGTTGGTGGACCTATCGCACTGCTACGGCGGATTTTAAGCCCATGGTGTCGGCCCTGGACAAAATCGCGATTACCCGCAAAAGGAAGCCGGATCAATACCTGGAAACCCTCTATAAGGAGGTCCCCGAGCTTTCTCATAATTTCATTAAGTTGATGCTCAAACGCATGAGGTCCAACTGGGATCAATGCCTGGAAAAAAGGCCGATGGAAAAGGACAGTCTGGACTCCGTTATCCGTAAACTTGAGTTGCCCAGCCACTTGCGCGTGTTGTTTAGCGGGGAAGGCTCACAGATAGTCAACGACATGAGCCAGGTCAATTTATCCGAATTGTTCGACAACCTCTCGTTTCCTCTGCTGGGCGCCAGCGTGATGATGGGCTCGGAATACGCCAGCCACAAGGTGCTTAACAACAATCGCGCTTTCCTCAATACCTTCGCCAAAGAGTTGGGCCGCTATGAACACCCCAAACGCCTGCTGTGGCTGACCGACACCCTGTTCGATCAAAACGGCGTGGCCTCCGCGCTCCAGAATATCTTAAAAGAGGTGCGCAGGGCCAATCTCCCCATCGATTTCCTTACCTGCGGCGATGAATCCAAGTCCGGCGACCATCTCCACTTTGTGCCCGTTTTGGAAGAGGCGACCCTGCCCCTTGGGGATCACACCCTTAAAATCCCCAACCTGGCTGCCGCCCAGCGCATCTTCACTCAGGGCGGCTATGATCGCATCATCTGCTCAACCGAAATGTGCATGGGCCTGGTAGGACTGTATTTAAAGAGCGCCTTTACGGTCCCCATCTGGTTCTACATGCATACGGACTGGCTGGACTATATTGAAAAGAACACCAAGCTGGACAGTCACGCGCTGGATAGAGCGCGGCGTCTTTTGAGGGCTTTCTATAAAAGATTTGACGGCGTCTTCGCTTTGAACACCTACCATCAGCAATGGCTCTCAAGTCCGGCTATTGGTCTGGCCGAGGACAAGGTGCTCAGCACCTCCCATTGGGTGGATGAGAAATTTAAACCAACGCCAGGAATCAAATCAGACGTGTTTCCAGGAGTTTGCGATGACGATCCCGTCCTGCTTTTTGCGGGAAGGGTGAGCGAAGAGAAAGGGGTGTTTGATCTCCCCATTGTCTATAACCTGGTCAAGGAGGCGGTTCCCAACGTGAAAATGGTGTTTGCGGGGACCGGGCCAGCGGAAGAAAAGCTGCGGAAGGAGATTCCCCATGGGATCTACATGGGCTGGATTGACGCAAACTACCTGATCAAGGCCTATTCCAGCGCCGACCTGTTACTGCTTCCGTCCCGTTTTGACACCTTTGGCTGCGTCGTGCTGGAAGCCATGAGCTGCGGCTGTCTGGTCGCCGCCTATGACGCCAAGGGTCCCCGTGATATTATTAACCATGGTGTTAACGGCTTTCTGGCCAATTCTCCCGAGGCGATGGCTTCACAAGCGATCACCTACCTGAGGAACCCGGATTCCGGGAAACGGTTTAAACAATTCGCCATAGATCGGGCCTCTGAATTCAGGGCTGGCGAGATTATGAATAATCTGATGATGGATGTTGGACTGACGCCGCAAAGTGAGCAACGTCTCATGCGCATCGCTGTGAAGACCCGAATCATGGATCGCAGGGATCCAGAAAAAGAAGATATCCTGGCCGAGTTCCTCGATATCATGAATTAACTGCGCAAAAGTGTTCTGGGGCTGACGGATGATGGGGTAGAAATTCCCAAACTGAAGCAGCCCCGGCAATACACGTCGATTTTTTCAAACCTGATCGGGTCCGGCAAGGCGACCTCTTAGACCAAGATGCTCAGGTCGTGGCCAAACTTGCACAGGTCGCGGCAATACTTGCACAAGCCGTTGCAATAGCTGGACAGGTCATGGAAATCTTGACCACAACGCCGCAATAGTCGCTC
>JBNKOV010000714.1:0-3417 GCA_050294955.1 Holophagae bacterium | reverse complement strand
ACACAGCGCAAAGTACGCCAACCCGAGGACGCATTGCACAAAAGAGGGAAAAAGATGACCAACACAGCGAAAAGTTGGCCCAAGCCGAGGACGCATTGCACAACACAGGGAAAAAGATGACCAACACGGGGAAATGTTGACGCAACCCATGAAAGAGTTGCTCAGAAGAAAGAAATACTGATAAAACCCTATTCTAAAAATCCCGAGATATTGAACACAAAGAGTTTAGCCATTGCAAAAATAAATCAGCCCTCAGAAGTCGCCACAACAAGAATGGGCGACTAAATGAGGGCGCAGGATCAAATAACCTTAGAGTTCCAGATAAAAAGGAGGCTCTTTCAGGTAGGTATGCAAGAGATATTTGCCCTTCAGTTCATCCAGAAAAGTCGCCATTTCGGTTTCCATGCGAGGAACGCGCAATTGCTGCAAAATCTCCTCGCGCACCTCTTCCACCTTTTTCGGCGTTGCAAGGTTCCGTTCCAAAAGCTTAATCACAAACCATGCGCTGGAGGTCTCGAAAGGTTCGCTGATCTGACCAACTTCCATGGCCTTCACCCGATCTTCAATAGCCTGGTTGAAGTCGCCGTATTGAACCAGGCCCAGATCACCGCCATTGTCTCGAGAGGTAGAGTCGCTAAACCGTTTGGCCGCAGCGCCAAAATCGTCGTTAAAATTAAGAAACTCAAGAGCCTCTCGGGCCTTGGCGAGAGCTTGATCGCTACTTTCGCCCTTCAGGAAAACCAGTTCAGCAATCCGATAGGTCGCGGGATTCTGAAAATCAGCAATATGTTCGTCGTAGAATTTCGCAATTTCCGAGTCTTCGATCTTAATCCGCGAGAGAACTTGGGAGCGAATGACCATATCGGCGCTCTGCTCTCGCTTCTGGAAATCCACATATTCGGCCAGGGTCATGCCGGTCTGATCCTTAAGAACCTGCTCAAACTCTTCATCGCTGAGACCGTTGGATTCTTGAACCGCAATCAACCTGCTGCGCGCATCGTCCTCAGAAACCGCAATGCCCAACTCCACGGCCTTTTCATAGAGCAGCAGACGCTCTTCCAAAAACTCGATCGTTTCGGCCCAGGCCTTCTTCAGCTTCTCATCCAGCTCCGCGCCGGTGTATTGTTGCATGATATCGATCCGGCTCTGTTTGTAGCTATGAACCACTTCCCGCTCGGTAATAATCTTATCATTCACCTTAATCGCGACCCGATCCACAAAAACCGTCTTATCATTATTTTGGAACATCAAAAGCAACAATAACGTGTACATGGTCAAACCTCTTTTCTCTTGGCCGCTTCGATGTATTTGAACGGCAGCGCTTCCGGAAAGATCACCGACGGGATGATTTTCTCGAACCGAAGAATTTTTTGTTGAAGAAGCTCATCGCTGGCGGACCGCTCCAGTTTCTTGCGAATCTGGAAATAAGCTTCCTCGCTGGGGACCTGGGAGGCTTCGGTGACCGATTCCAGGTACAATACATAATAATACGTTGTTTCGCCGTGATTGACGGGAATAACTTTAGAATACTGGCCGGGATTCATGCGGGTGACCTTTTCCTGGAAGGGTGAGAGCAGATCTTCCAAGGCCATGGGCACGGCCAGATCATAGCCCTCATTTTCCGCATAATTGCCCGCAATTTCTCGGAACAGCTTTTTCGATTTCTTCAAGTCCTTGAGAAACGCGTCGGCCTGTTCTTTGCTGCTGGTCTGCATGAAGCGAATACTGTAGAGAGCATCTTGTTTAAATTCAGCTTGATTCTCTTCATAATACAGCGCGATATCCTCATCCGAGACCTGAGCCTCATCAATAATTTCCCGAGAAAGGAATTGTTGAATCGCGAGACGACGGCGCACCTCGTCATGCCAGAGTTTTTGATCCTCCGGCGACATGGCAAAAACCTTCTTCCCCGTAAGTTGGGTATTAATGAAATTGGCCACATCGTCGTCGGAGATGCCAAACCCGAGGGTAATGGAAATCTTCTCAATCAGCAGATCGCGCTGGAATTTATCAAAGATGAAGGATAGCAGCTCGTCGTCCGCCTCCCCGTCCAGTTCGGGGTAATTATTGGAAAGATACAAGTTCCATGCGTCCAGACCCACCTCGGCGTCGCCCACCTTCACCACAATGGGCGATTGGGCCGCCTCAGCCTCCACAGCCTTCTCGGCGCAAGAGCCCAAAAGCAACAGCAAAGCCAATAAACATGCGAAACGGGGGATAAAACGGATCAAGGCAGAGAGTCTTCCTTCGGTTGCTAAACAACCAATGTCTTTTGTATATCTTTAGCGGGAAACAGGTTATCGGCTTCCAGATAGAAGCGCAACTCATCGTAGTTCAGGGTTGTCAGCGGCAGACTTCGATTCTCCGCCTTATGCAGATCGGGCACATTCTCCAGTTGATCGCCGCCCGTAAACGCGTGGAACCCGCCGCTGCTGACGCAGGGCTGATCGAGTTTCTCAGGACCCACCCCGCAAAGGGCGCAAATCCCGGGAGGCGTCACCAGACTACGATAGGTGTAATACCTTACAGGCAAAGAGCATGGATGTTCGGTTCTACCGTCAGCGGCGAAGGCGTCCACCACATTCATCTCCTCGTCAATAAGCAGCACAACCTCGTTGAGCAAATCCACCTGATAAATCATCCCAGCCCTCGCAAACCAACCGCCTGGGGTCGGCAAAACCCGTATTATACCTGAATTCCGTCCAATTGGACCACAAGATCACGCAAAACCCCATGGAGGAGCGAACGCGAGAGCCTTTTTTGCGTTTTATCTCCACAAAGAAAAAAATGCCCATGCGCTGGGGATGCAATGAAAGTGGGCTACAGGCAGTCGAAGCGCTGTATCGACGCAACAAACGCTGGTTTCCAAATTATTGTTTGATAAATTGACCTCGGCTTCGGTGGCCTGGCGACTTTTGGATCGCTCAACTGGGGGAAAGGTGAAACAAAGCACCCCAAAACAGCAGAGGAGGGGGAGAAAGGCCCTTGCCGGGCAAGAGCCTTAAGACTAAGAGATTCAGCAACACACAGATTCAGGCAGTTCGCATTCCATATACGTCCTGATACATTCCGTTTCACCTCTAGTATCGCACTGACAGGATTGACATACTTCGGCGGTATATCCGGTTCCGCCAGTAAAGCTCTCGATTTCTGAGGTTTGGAAAGATTTAACGGAAAGATTTGTGAGTTTCAGGTTCTTCATTTCGGGACTCTCCTAATTTACCTATTTGGAACGCATTTCCAGACTATCAAATGAGCTTAGTGTCGTCAATCAAAATGTATCAATAACATCAATAAAACCAGAGTTAATGAAGCCAGAAATAATAAAGGCCTAAAGCCAAAACAAGTTACGAGGACACCCACTTTTTCAAGTTACGAGGAAAGACGCTACTTGGAAGGGCAAGTTACGAGGACACC
>JBNKOV010000713.1:0-3413 GCA_050294955.1 Holophagae bacterium | reverse complement strand
TCAAGCTGGAAGGGGAGTCTCTGTACGGGACTGATATGGGAGGTAATTCCATCAATGTAGGGTACATGTTACCAAAAATTGAGGATCTTACCTGGCAATTGGAAACCTCAGTGAACCAGGTTGACATCCGCTGGCGGGTTGGAAGTCAACTCTGCATGAATGGCGTCTGCGACGGTGTATATTGTTTAAATTGCTCGAACGGTAACTGCTCCTTAGCCATACAAGTTGCGGATCCCAGTATGCACTCCCTCAATAGAAAAGAGGGCGAGATAAAATGTAGCTTCTAGTCTCCAACTACAAATTCATTTCAATCGCTGCTTCCTGAAAAATAGATCTACCTGAGCATGCTCCCATTTGCTATGATCGTTGCAATGCGGAATGGGGGCTTTTAGGGATGATTCAACTGCACGGTGTTACGAAACGTTTTGGGTCCGTTCCCGCTGTTTCCAATATCTCCTTTGAGATGGAATCCGGCAGGGTTACCGGATTTCTCGGCCCCAATGGCGCAGGAAAAACCACCACCATGCGCATGATTACGGGCTACCTGAAGCCCGATGAAGGCCAGGTTCTTATCGATGGCATGACCCATGAAAACCACGGTCACAAACTGAGGCAGAAAATCGGGTATCTGCCAGAAATGGCGCCGCTCTATGCTGATATGACCGTCGTGGAGTATCTGGAAATGGCTGGCGGGCTGCGAGGTTTGAAAGGCAGAGAACTGAAAAAAGCCATGGCCCATATGATCTCAATCTGTGGCCTGGGAAAGAACCTGAAGAAGGAGATTGCGCATCTTTCCAAAGGATTCCGTCAAAGGGTGGGTCTCGCCCAAGCGATGATCCACGATCCCGACATTCTCATTTTAGATGAACCAACGACTGGCTTGGATCCCAACCAGATCCGCTATATCAAGGATCTTATCAAGACGTTAGGCAAGAAAAAATCGCTCATGCTATCCACCCATATCCTGCACCAGGCCCCGGAAATTTGTGATCGGCTGTTGATCATTTGCGAAGGGAGGCTTGTGTTCGACGGCACCCCCCAGGAGGCAGTGTCCCATCTGGGTCCTCCTGCCCGCGCTCGTCTTGATATTGAAGGGGATGATTCCAAATTATCTGCGTTTTTGGGCCGCTTTTCCTTTGTGACCGGCTTCCATAAAGCTTCCGAACAAAATGGCTTTTCTCGCTATTATCTGAATGGAGAATTCTCCCCTTTTCAGGTCGCGGATCTTTTCGATGCTTGCGCAAACCAACCCTGGCGGGTAGGGGCGCTTTCGGCAGAACCACCCTCATTAGATGAAGTTTTTGCGAGACTTACCAAGGAGGTTGGCAATGGGGACCGCCTGGTTGAT
Organism: Holophagae bacterium; assembly: GCA_050294955.1. Lineage (GTDB taxonomy): Bacteria > Acidobacteriota > Holophagae > Acanthopleuribacterales > Acanthopleuribacteraceae > JBNKOV01. The sequence continues at coordinate 2,065 of JBNKOV010000713.1, read as the reverse complement.
CGCTAAAAAGGAAATAGGCCATGCGCTGAATAGTCAACTCGCCTATATCCTGTCCCTTGTTTTTGTTGTTTCCTTGCCTGTTCCCATTTTTTGGAGTAGCTCCAAGGCCAATCTCTTTCTAAGCGGCCATCTCGATCTGGGTGTTTTTTTCTCCACGATGCCCTTATTCCTCATGGTCTTTATCCCAGCTCTTGCTATGCGAACCTGGTCGGGCGAACATCAGACGGGCGCAATGGAAATGTTGTTGACCATGCCTATTCGCGAGAGTGAACTTGTGCTGGGCAAATTTTTGGGAAACTATGTACTTATTTGCGGTTGTATTCTGGCCACATTTATGACGCCCCTTCTGGCCAACAGAATGGGTGACCTGGATTGGGGTCCGGTGTTCGCCGGTTATTGCGGAGCCCTTCTGGTGAGCGCTTGCTGCCTTGCCATGGCCATGTTCGCCGGGGCTTTTACCCAAAATCAAGCAACCGCTTTTGTTTTGGGTTTTTTGTTACTTGCTTTTTTGATGTTTAACGATGTCCCCCTAATCAATCCATACGTGCGTTTTTCCAATATCGCCCGAGGCGTTTTCGATTCCAGAGACCTGGTCTGGAGCCTTTTAACGACCGCCCTTTTCCTGTTCCTAAACGTTTTACTGATACGAAGGAGGCGTTAAACATGACCCGGTTTAATCCCTTCATTTCCACAATTCTTATTTGTGCTGTTTTTCCATGTACTTTTTTGGTCTCGGAACGCTTTTACACACGTATCGATCTTACACAAGACAAGCTGTACACCTTGAACCCGGCAACAATCCAGATCCTTGAGGGTTTGGAAAAGAAGGTTCGGCTGGAGATGTATTTCAGTGAAAAATTGCCGGTTCGGTTTCAGCCGGTTTTTGATTTTGTGAAAGCCCTGACAGAGGAGTACGATGCCTACGGCGGCGACCGTTTTGAAGTAGTGTTTATCGACCCCAAAGCCCGTATTGAGGCAGTGGATGCGGCACACAAGCTGGGGATTTACGAGGTGAAAGCCAATGTCACCGAGAAGAGCCGGGTTGAGATGACCTACATCTGGTTTGGGCTTGCCATGTTTTGTGAAGACAAAAAGGAGGTGTTCCCATCAGTAGCCTCCATTGAAAATTTTGAATACGATCTCACCGCAGCCCTGCTTCGTCTAACTCGGGAAAAGGAACCCGAGATCGCCCTGGTAGGCCCTACTTATGAAGGTCAATCCAAAACATTATTCGACATTAACGCTCATATGAAAGGCGTTTATAAAGAATTGTCCCAGTTGTCCCACGTATACCAGACCCGTATCCAACCGGAAACCGAATTAAATCTTCATTCTGCTGATCTGGTTTTTGCTTGGGGCCTTCACCAGTACTCAGAATCACAACTCTATGACCTCGATCAATATCTGATGTCCGGTCGTCCCCTGATTTTGCTCGCCTCTGGGGTTCGCACAGATCCGCTTACTCTAAAGGCCAGCCTCGTTCCTCAAGGAAAACCCGATGCTTTTTTCGCCCATTTCGGCATTGAAGTCCAACGAAATCTGGTATGCGACCAACGGTGCGCTCAAGTAAAATACAGCCAGACCAGGCCGCCGGTTTTAAAGGACTATCCGTTGTTCCCCCTGGTTAAGGATGATGGTCTCTCCAACAAAAAGCCGCTGGGCGCCCTCAATAGCCTTGTAATTCCATGGCCCTCCATAATTAAGACGGCTCCAGTTTCAGGCCTTAAAAGCGAGGTGCTGGCGAGAACCTCTGAAAATGCGTGGCTGCAAAAAGAGGCTTTTGAATTGGATCCCGATCTCATGCCAGGCCCCTATTCTTTTAACACCTATCCCCTGGCCGTGGCCGTGAATGGGCTGAACTCATCTTTTTTTGAGAACCCTGGGAGTGGAAGTTATCTCAGTTCAGGCCAGATTCAACTTCAGGTTTGGGGAAGTGAACACTTGCTGACCCAAACCCAGAATTCTTCCATCCCTGCATGGATCGCCAAAACAGCGGGATACCTGGTTCTTGGCTCTAAGCTGGAAGGAGTGAATCGTAAGGAAAACGCGTTTCGGCCAATACGCG
>JBNKOV010000712.1:0-3420 GCA_050294955.1 Holophagae bacterium | reverse complement strand
GGAGCGCGCTCCTGAGCATGGTACTGTTTAACGGGAACATTATTAACACATCCCGGCCATTCTGGCTATGGTTTCCTGAAAGGCCTATGAGTTGGCCATGTTGAAATGGCGTCTGAAGACACCGCCTCGCGCCTCTCGTTGACACCCATCATTTACACAAAATATAATACCGCTATCGTATTCTCCTGCTCCATATTGGGGGCGGGAGATTTAAAAGGAAGTATTATGAAGTATGTTGTTGCAATAGTATTGTTTATAGGAATGTTACCGGCCCGCTCCAACGAGAAATTAGCCGTAGCGGAAAAGCTATACGCAGCCATGAATGTTGAGGCCACTATTGGACAGGTGATGGAGGCCATGGGTCCGTCGATTAAGCAGATGGTCGGCCAAATGATTGGCGATGCTTCCATTGCCGAGGATCAAGAGGTGTCACGCCTGCTGGATGAGTTGATGACCATAGGGTTCGAATCTTTTCCTGTAAAAGAGTTTAAGGAAATGACCTTGTCGGTTTACGCAGAAGTATATACTTTGGAAGAGCTTAACGGTATTCTGGCCTTTTACCAATCGCCCGAAGGCAAGGCCATGGTTCAAAAACAGGGCCAGGTGATCCAGCAGTCCGGGATCAAAATGCAGCCCATCTTGGCGACCTGGTATCCCGTATTACAGGAAAAGATCGATACGCATGTCAAGGCGTTTATGGAATCCAAAAAGTAGAGGGACTTTTCTCTATCCTGCACATTTAGGACGCCCTGCCTTGCCTGGGTGGGGCGTATTCTGATAGGGTCGGAGCCATAGGCCATTTGGTTGAGGGGCCATGATTTGTTTGAAAGGCGTTTAATGTTGGCGCCTGGTTTTCGAGTTGCCCGACCCTATCATTTTCCTCTGGTTTAGAAAGCTTGAATCGTTAAATTTTCACAATGTATTGAAAAAACGACTTCAGGAATGGAATACTCTCTCATTCGGTCGTATATTGTTCCTAATGGCTTGGATGAACGCGGAGGCGTTCATCTCTGAAAAGAGCGGATCGTTGCGCTCTTTCGAGAATTGTTAGGAGTAAATTTATGTTAAGTTCAACGAGTAGAGATAGATTCGATGCGTTTGAAATCAGACTTATTGGATTAATGGATCACTATGGACTCATGTTTCTACGTGTGGCCATGGGAATTGTCTTCATCTGGTTTGGCGCATTGAAACCATTTGGGTTGAGCCCTGCAACCCAATTGGTGTTAGACGTGACGAAATGGATTCCCATCCCCGATTTTGTGACATTTCTGGGATTTTGGGAGATGGTCATTGGGATTTGTTTTCTGTTCAAACCCTTGTTGAGAGTGGGGTTGTTGTTATTGTTCTTTCACATGCCCGGGACTATGCTTCCCTTCTTCATCGTGCCTGAACAATGCTGGACAGCGTTTCCCTTTGCACTCACCCTGGAAGGCCAGTACATTGTGAAGAATCTGGTGTTGGTTGGCGCGGCCCTGGTTATTGGCGGCGCTATCAGCCATAGGCTGGGGGGCTTTTCCCGATTTTCTCCATCCGAACTCATGGCGCTGTTTAAGCAGGGTCAATGGGGACATTTGGAACCCGGTGAAAACCTCATCGCCGAGGGCGCCCATCCCTCGGGCATCTATTTGATAAAAGACGGGTTTGCTCAGGTGGTGACCGCCAACGGCATTATTGCCACCCTGAAACCCAACCAGTTTGTCGGTGAAATCAGTTTTCTAACCGGGCAGGCCGCTACGGCTACGGTGCGAGCCGATGGGCCGCTTCGGTTCATTTACTGGCCAACGGACAAATTAAGGGATTTAATCAAAAGGAGACCCGGCCTTGCCGAGGCGTTTCACGCCAGCTTGAATCTGGATCTGATTGAGAAACTGAAGTAAGCGCCCCCTGGCCTTCGGGCTGGGATAAGGCGTAAAGGAGCCTGACGGGTGGTGTGATTGTGAGGCGCAGGTTGCGACTGGCAGGTGAAATCACCCTCAGGCTTGTGAATGGTCTGCCCTTTGTGTTACATTGAGAGGAGTTGATAGCGCTGGATTGAAGGATGAGAGGTTCAAATGCGCCTGGGGTGTCAGAGTGAGGCCTAACTGGATAATTGCACGAGTGAGTTCCCGAATCAGGGGTCTTCTTCTCGTTTTATTCCTTCTACTTAGCGCGCCTGTCTTTTGTGACAGCGGGTTCCGGGTTTTGGCGCTCGGTCCCGAAAACAGCTTCTTCACTCAGGTCATGGCCCGCTTGGAACATGAGTTTCAAATTTATTACGCCATTGCCGACGCCAGCACGGCCTATGAATCTTTTGAAGCTGATATCGAACGCATCCGACCCCATGTGGTGGTGCTGCTTGACAATGTCATTCTCAATCATTATCGAGAATATCAGCGGCGTCATCCCGATCGGGTTCCCTTTCCACCCATTATCGCCATGATGGGCGTTCACATAGACGCCTCGATTAAAGATCTCAATATCATGGGTATTAATTACCAGGTTCCTGCGGTTTCCAGTCTTGTGAAATTACGGGACATGATCGACATCCCTATAAAAAAGGTGGGCGTTCTCTATCCGGAAGGGCTGGAATCCTCCTTTCAGCAGCAACACGACTGGTGCTCGCGGGAAAAGATCAATCTCATTGGGCATAAGTTGTCTGTCAAGTCCAAAGACAGTATTCGCAAGGGATTGAAGAAACTCATTAAACAAGACAAGGTAGACGCCCTGTGGATTTTCAATGACCATCTCATGTTGTCTCCCGACATGATTGTTTTTTGGAAAAAGCGGCTGCGTAAATTTAATAAACCCATTGTGGTTGGGCTTGAGAATCTGGTGCGGTCAGGGGTGGGCAATTTTGCGGTAGTTCCCGATTCTCAGGAGCTTAGTGTTCAACTGGAAGAAATTATTTTTGAGTTGGAAGAAAACGGCTGGCGAGCAGAGCCTGGTAAAGCTTACGATCCCATCTCCCATATCACCATCCTCAACGTTTCCGTAGCAAGAGCCCACTGGAAATTGAATGAAGAGAAACTGGTGGAAGTTGACATTCGCTTGGATGAATCCAATCACTGATTCTCGATTGCTTCTTTTCGTCTACTGGTGAGTTTCCCTTTTGGTTCGCAAGAATGAATTGGTCTGTATTATTGTCTGGTTTGTGTTGTGGTGAGTTTTCTTTTTCCAAAGTGTGCTTTAATCCTTGAAATATAAGGCGGGCTTGGATAGAGTAGCTTGTGTTGGAAAAATTTTCCCAATAAACAGATATCAAAGGAGATCTCATGACCAAGAAACTCACTTTAGGCCAAATTAAAGTCACCAGCTTTGCTACTGCTCAGGAAAAGAACATCAAAGGTGGAGGCTTGACCGCCAATTGTGGTTACTGTGATCATAATACCTGTATTTACCATGGTTGCTCCGAGGCCTGCGTTTAACAGCAGGGTCCTA
>JBNKOV010000711.1:0-3424 GCA_050294955.1 Holophagae bacterium | reverse complement strand
AAGGCCCTTACCGAAGATAGTGGACCTGCTCACATCGGTGAAGCCAAAGAGGCGTCAAATGCCTGGCGTTTATATCCTGGGAATCCTGAAATTACCTGGGACGGTATGGCCATGGTAAATACAGGCCCCGAAACCGCTGTCATTACGGCCATTCTGAAAAGCCAGACCGGCGCCATTCTGGAGCAAATAGACCTGGAAGACGCAATGCCTGGCCAAAAACAACTGGTCCTGCTAACAGGGCTCTTCAGCATTGCAGATGAAGGTTCTTTCTTCGAAGTACGCAGCAGCCAGCCTTTGGCCATTACAGCCCTGCGCGGCTCCTGGACCGGGGAATTCCTTTGGGAAAATGACGCCCAGAAAATTCCTTGATATTTTCTCATTCCTTGGCTGTAGTCAGCCATATCAACCCACCTATCGCTTCGCTGTAAGTTAATCCTAGAGCTTTGCTTACGGACTTCGGGCGCTCAGACAAGTAAAGGGGCCATGTAAATTACATTGCTCTTTACGCGTAAACACATGCTGATTTACAGCCTTACTACTCCGAGACTCTTCATTAAAACCAGGTAAGTCTTCCGTAGAAGAGCACCCTTCAAACCACGTTAATACAGCGTTTTATACACAAAGATGCATACCATTTTCTCAAGAAGGCTCCCTTAATTTTTTTGGTGGCACAGGGATTGCTCTAAACATAAGCATCTACAGCCATAAAAAGCTGTTAAGAATATGCTTAAGACGGAGGACATAATGAAAATCCCTGGAAATACTTTTGGACGCGTTTTGACCACCCTTTGCTTTATCAGCCTGACCATGCTGCCTTGCATGGCTGCAACATTGGTTGTTTGTCCGGGCTGCCCGGACCCTGGAAAATATCCCGCAATATCTGCTGCAGTATCAGTCGCATCAAACGGCGATACAATCCTCATTGAACCTGGATATTACCCTGGAGGCATCAACTTGAACAAAGATCTCAGCCTCATTCCCCTTGGCAATGGTGTCGTTGTTGATGGCGGGGGCGTTGGCAGCGTTTTTGAAATCTCTTCGACTGCCACAGTCTATATTGGCTCCATAACTGTCACCAATGGCGCTATAGACGCCGGAATTATGAATTACGGGGATCTGGAATTGCAAGGAACGATTATTTCTGGCAACACAGGCATTTATGGCGGCATTGGCAATCTGGGAGGCGATCTATATATGGAAGGCGCTACGGTTTTCAGCAACAGTGGCCCGGTTTCATACGGATACGGCGGCGGCCTGAATAATTTTGTAGGAACGGTCTATCTCTATCATGTCACCCTGGAAGAAAACCATGGATATACTGGTGGCGGCGTATACAACAGTGTCGGAACCATAACCTTCGACCATGCTATCATCATCAAAAACACGTCTACCAGTTCGGGTGGAGGCTTTGCAAACATAGATATTGGCGGAACCGTAGACATCATTCGATGGACAGGATACTACAACGCTTCCGATACCACCAGTTGCAATAAATACTTCGACGTCAACCGGACGCCAATCTGCAAGTAACCCTAATATTTAAACATCAGTACATGGAAAAGGCCAGGATTACACATCCGGCCTTTTCCGAATTCGCAAAATAGGTTGCGACCCAAACCACGCATGTTATTATTAAAACAGGAATGAAGAAACCCTATTAATCGAAGCGAGGCGACAAGAGCTTGCCCGGCAAACTGGAGGGTTTAGGATGACGATGGAAATAGAGGTTATATATGACAATGGATTCATCCATATCCATGGCAATGATGAAGTTGTTGAACACAACGGGGAAGAAACCAGCATCAGGGTTCCCATGGGAAATCACAGGCTTGTATTTAATCTGGAAGGCGACGCTGATTTTCTAACCAGCCCAGTTCAGTGGGTATCTCCAGGCGAGCAAAAAAAGCCCATGCCTCCTCCAGCAAACGTGAAAATAGCTGAAGGCTCACCTAAATCCTTTAGCTTGGAGATCTTAAACGATAGCACGACCGAAGACGCCTTTCCATTTTTCTTGATGCTCATATCCGACAATGAAATTGTTTATCGCGACCCGGTCCTGCTCAATGAAGGCGACCCCACCGTTGAACCCGACAAGGGAACTCGGCCTAGGGCTGGTTCTGGGAAGACGCCGAAATCTGTTTAAAAAACGCATCTTCACGCAGGTTGTCGAACCATGGGAACATGAACCAACGGGGGTCATTTCCAAGATTGTAGGTTTGCCTGGCGTAGGCCAATGCTGTGTCATTATCTCCTAAAACGGCATGAACCAAGGCCGCCGAATAGGTGACCTGCATATCTCCTGGGGCCTGTTCTAAGGCTTGGTTAATGGTGGCTAAAGCTTCGCTTTCCAGGCTTAAATGGGCCTGCGCCTGAGCTCTGGAAAGCAATGAATAGAGCTGGGAGCCAGCGGGGTCCTCGTCCAACAACTCCAGAACCCGGGTATAACTTGCGAAAGCCTGTCGTTCCTCACCCAGTAAAAGCTTACAGTCGGCAAGGGTGAGATGAAGATCGCTGTTGCTGGGAGCCAGTTTAAGGGCCTTTCCTATGCTCACAACGGCCTCGGCGTAATCCCCCAAAAGCATTTGTGTGGTGGCCAAATTTCCCCAAACTGCAACACCCGGCGCCCGCTGCGCCAACTTAAGATAATACTCAAGGGCGCGTTCGGGGCTTCCCTGAAACAACTCTAAGAGAGCCAGCAGCCTCAAGTACCTGGGATGATCAGGCTCCATTTCCAGGAGCCCCCCAAGAACCTCTCTTGCAAGGGCTGTCTTACCCAGCCGAAAGGCCATATTGGCCAGGGTGAACTGAAGCCGCCAAGCCGGTCGAGCCGCAACGGCCTGTTGTAAAAGAGCCAGGGCCTGATCAGCCTGACCTTGTTGTTCTAACAACCTTGCCCGATATCGTGTAGCTTCGATACTGCCGGGGAAAAGACGTTCCATTGTGCTAAGCACACTCTCAGCTCGTTCCATATCCCCTGTATCCAGAGCCAGATTGACAAGAGTCTCAAGAGGGCGGGGATCATTGGGCGCAAGTTTTCGGCCCTGTTCCGCCAGATGAAGACTCATCGCTAGATACCGATCTTCTCGGGTTGCGCGATAGAGAAACCGCGCCACATCGCTTTCAAGAAGATAGACCGGCGCGTATTGTTCCATGGTCGATCTCAAGGCCTGCACCTTTTCCAGATGTTCTTCAAGAGGCCTCTCGCGCATGACAAAACTTCGTTTCTCCAGTAAAAAAGCGAGAAAGGCGTCGGCATCTACCGATTCCTGTTCCCCAGATCGATCCAGGCCGGGATAAGCCCGCACCATTGCAGCCTTTACGCCGCTGAGAGTTAAACGATACTCATTGACGGGCACCTCCAATGCTTCACTCCAGAGAATCCGCTCATCTGTGGCGCCAACCCGTCGCAACACGAGAATGAACC
>JBNKOV010000710.1:0-3426 GCA_050294955.1 Holophagae bacterium | reverse complement strand
GGAAGCTCTGGTGGTGTTGGTGACGGTTTTCCTGGAAAAGGATTGTGCGACCGGTTCAGGCGATGATCCGCCTAATAATTTCAGCAATCGAGCGCATTCTTCTACTTCGCATTCGATTTCAACGTCTTGTAGTGTGGGGTAGCGAACAAACATTCTAACCATGGATGCATTCTACAAGAGCAAAAGAAAAAAGGCAAGACAAAACAAGATGCGCAAACAAAAACGCATTGACCTGGGTTCAAGACTGCATCAAGATATTTTGATGTGAATCAAGAGTTTGTGGGTGCTGCCGGTCTTGATGGTCTTGAACATCTCCCCTGTTCCGGGGATAGTCGCATTATCCGCCAACATCCTGCTTTTTGGTTTCTGAAGCCTGTTTTTCTGCAAGCATTTGCTCTATTCTAGCAAGCGCATCATTCAGGTTGTCTGTTGCCCTCTTCTTGCGCGTGAACTTCTTACGGATTTTTTCTGGCAGATTCACACTCTTCCAGAGATTCAGATTTGGATTCTGCAGAATCTCCGTTTTCAACCGATAGCCGTGCTTGGCCAGGATTGGCGCAAGTTCCTCTCTACGCTTGTACAGGTTTTTGTAGGTTGACTCATAGGCATGTTCGCAAACGGCCTTTCTTGAAGAAAAGCTGAAAATGTTGGTGAAGAACATGCGGTAGTCCTCCTTGCTCGGCTCAAAGAGAATGATATCAGAGTCTTTATAACGTTCCTTATAAGCGGTGAAACCCGTGATCATCCTGGAGTGAATGAGGGTTCTAAAAGTTTGGGACAAAATAGACGGCATGCCCCGGTCAATTAATTTCCCGCGTTTCATATACCCCATTTCAACAGAGGTCTTTGTATCGACAGGTACAATGGGATTGATGCAAATGGCCAAATCAACACCCGAATCCAGGATGGTGGAAGCATGTAGGGTTTTAAGGAGGACGCCATCCACATAAAAACGGCCGTCGATCAATACTGGGGGATAAAGGCCTGGCAGCGCAGAAGAGGCTTGAACCGCTTGAGATATGGGAATATCCATGCGATCTTTTCCAAAGATCACCGCATCTCCAGAGTCGAGATCCGCTGTCACCACATGCAATTTGGTTTTCAGCTTATTAAAATCATTGGTCCGGTCGCCTTTGGTGTAGATTCGCTCTAAATATCGCCGGATGGGACGGTTGTCAAAAAGTCCGACGGGAATCGCACGGGACAATCGTGTGAGAGACTTTAAAATAGTGCGGTCCTCCCGATTGCCCAGGTAATCGCGCACGGCGTCAAAAATGAATTGGGGGATATTGGAGGCGGAGCGAGCAAACTCCCCAAAAGCAGGGGTTAAGAAAGTTTCGGGGACGAAGGGGTGATCATCGGGATCCGTGCCCACAATGGCGCGACACATAACATCTGTCGTGATGTTATTGGCTAAATTAGCGGTAATGAACGCCCCAGCGCTGACCCCGACATAAACCGAAAAATCGTTGAAGGAAAGACCTTCAATCGCTTCCTCAAGGGCTCGAATAACCCCAATTTCGTAAATAGCGCCAGCAGGGCCTCCGCCGGCCATAGCCAGTCCAATATTGTTTTTTTTAGATACATTCATGGAACGCCCCTTCTCTACAAGAACCAGATTTGGTTATTAATTAGAACCAGAGATTGGGTAGGGAGCATGGCTCGCTCATTAATTATTGGGAAACCGGTAGTTGAGGCGTCAAAAAGGGATAAAGGGCCGGTTGCCCGGCCCCTATCATTACTTTTCGGCTTTGTTCTCGTTCAACTTTTCCAAAGCGGCCATCAGAGCGTCAACGCGCTCGGTTAACTGCTGAATTTCGCCTCGGGTGGGAACACCCAATTTTTCAAGGGCTACGCCAACTTTGTCGTTAAAGCCATCTTCCAGACGGCCCCAAATATCGCCGACGCGCTCTTTGGCGCCACCCATCGTTTTCTTTACGGCTTCAACAGGCGCTTTCTCTCTTGATTCAAAGTCTTTGCCCTTCTCAACCAGGCTGCGGAACATTTTGCTGCCCTCTTCGCCTGCAAGGCTCAAAGCGCCTAATCCCGCCAACCAGATTTTTCCGGCAGATTCTTTCACTTCATTTTGGAATTCGGTAATTTTTTCGTTCATGACCATCTCCTTTTAAAATTTCAGGCGGTTCAACCTGTCTTCATCTGACAATTAGTTCGAAGTCGGCTCGTGAGTCAATCCAATCAGGCGCTGGCCTGCATGGCTTGAACCTTCTCAGTCAACTGCTCAATGGACTTCGTTAGATCACGAATTTCCTGTTTGCTGGGGATGCCGATTCGGTTCAGAGCGCTATTGACGCCCTCTTGCAACTTCTCCCCTGTTTTTTCAGTGTAGTCTTTGAAGATGGTTACCACTTTTGGAGATTTCTTCTCATTTTCGCCTTTCTCTTCGGCTCGCTTTTCAGTTCTGGCGCGACCTTTGTCAACCAGGCTTGAAAATGCATTGGAGTATTGATCGGCTACGGTAGTGGCAATGCCAAGGCCGGCCAGGTAGACGTTCCGTCCCAATTCCATAGCGGGTCTGGTTGCGTTCATTACTTTATCTTTCATCCTTCCACCTCATTCTTATTCGCTTGATCAGCGGCGGCTTTTACTGTAGCCGTTTCTTTTGTGGTTTTCTTACGAGGCGCTCTTCTGGTCTTGGGAGCCGCCTTGGTTCCATCGCTTTTTGACGTGGTTGTTTTCCGGGGCGCTCTTTTCGCCGCTGGTTTCTTGGCAGGTTTTTCCTCGACTGGAGGTTCATCATTCTTGGCTTCGGCCTTTTCAGCCGCTGTTAGCGCCGCTTCCAATTCGTCCAATCTGGAACGAAGCAGACTCATTTCGTCTCGAACTCTGCTAACCGGAACGATTCGGTCCAAAGACTTTTTCACAAAGCCCTCTACGCCGTTCTGTATTTGTTTAACTCGTGTGGTCACAACCGAACCTCCGGCGCGAATGAGATCGTGCAGGAGTTCGGAGGACAAAAGGAGGCTTCTCTTTCTGCCTTCTTCTGAAATAATCTGGGTCAGCGTTTGAGCGCTTACGTCCTCGGAAGTGGCGTTATCCTGGACCTCAATTTCTTCACCGTTGCGTATCCAGGCGGCAATTTCTTCCAGGGAGACGTAACGGCTTTCGGTTGTATCGTACAACTTGCGGCTACCATAGCGTTTAATAAGCCGGGTCATAGGTCCCCTCCTTCAGAGTGTCTGACAACTTGCCGCATTGCGTCATGCTGTCTATATCTAATATAACGCGCTGCGGCATAATCGGCAAGGACTTTTTTGACGCATTGCGTCAAAATATGCACAAGCCTATTGATCACAGAAGAATGAATCGTATTATTTTTTTCGTCTTGGCGCCAATTTCAGGTTTTTTGGGGCCGGACTATCGGGTTTTCCGCATTTTTAACTGAGCTGAGCGGCCTGGTGAGCTCCT
>JBNKOV010000709.1:0-3427 GCA_050294955.1 Holophagae bacterium | reverse complement strand
GGCCATGACCACGGTGATGAGAAAAAAGACGGCTGCTGCGGCGGCGGTAGCTGCGGCTCTCACTAATCCGTTCGCTATTTAACAAGATTCGAAAGGCGTTTCCTGCTGTACGGGAAACGCCTTTTTTGCTATTTAGTTGGTCAGGTAATTTTTTAGTTGGTTAGTTAATTCGCTGTTCGGAGAGCCATACCATGCCCCAACCTTTTTCTATCGCGATACATGGTGGTGCGGGAACCATTCTACGTGAACAAATGAGCGATGCGCTCAAAGCCTCTATCTTGGCGGATTTAGAAAAGTCAGTGCGTGCTGGGCATCAGATTTTGGCGCAGTCAGGCGATGCCCTAGATGCGGTGGTTGCCGCGGTCAAGGTATTGGAGGACGTCCCGATCTCGCTCAGCCCACTGGAGGAACAGCAGATAATCAAAGAAAATGGCAGGGGCTTCACCGGTTAAGTCCATGAGACATTCCAGCTCCATCACTGCCTCCGAGGCGCGATCATCCCTGGCGAGCGAGGACGCATAATCCATATCATCGTAGATGGCTTCAAGCTGGTAAAGGGAAAATCCGGTGCATTGCTCCAGCGTTTTGCTTTGGCAATCGTGGCCCAGGTCAAAAACAGAACGAGCCGCTTTATGTTGGGGGTTACGTTCCAATAATTTACGATACCACATCCTGGCCATGGCCGAATCGCCGTTTAAATCATAAACAAAACCAATGGCTTCCAACAATTTGGCTTCAGTAAGATGGTCAGGCGCTAGGGCCAAAAGAATGTTCAAAGCGCTTTGCGGATCACCGGCCTCTGCGGTGCATAATTGCAGACCGATCAGTGCGTCCAAATTATCCGGAAATCGTTGCTGCATAAAGCCATAGACCTTTTGAGCATATGTGTAGCGCTCAAGCTCTCTGGCTGAAAAGGCAATGGCGTCCAGAACCCGGGCCGGGGCGGTTTCCATGTCAATTTTTATGGCGTGTTCCAAAACCAACGCATACTCTCGCGCCCAGGTGAGGATCACGAGATAGTCGTGTAGAATGGCAGGCGTCCATTCACTTTGAAACAACAATACCTCCAGCAAAGCCAGTGATTCATCATACTTGCCGTCTCGGCCCAACAGTACGGCTCGGTCGTGTTCCGCCTCAAAGTCCTTGTCGAAGGAGGCGCGATCAATGGCGCTCGCATCCTCAAAACCCACCTCCGAGGAATTGGGCAGGATGGACTTCATCAAGCCCTGTCGCGCAGCTTCATTGCCTGGGTAGTTTTTAAGAATTCGCCTGTACCACATCCGCTCGTCCGTTTCATCCTCGCGCATGGCCGCAACCTCTGCAAGCGCAAGCATAAGGGGAATGCTCATTTCATTCTGGGGAACCAGGCTTTCCAGAGATTGCGTGGCGAGAAACGGATCACCCGTCTGAGCTTCCGCCTTCCATAACTCAATGGCTGCATCTAAGTTGTTTGGCTGTCGGGCAAGAAGCTCCCCATAAAAAGACCTTGCCTCATAAAAGTCATTGAGGTGACGGGCGGAAACAGCAAAGGCGTTGATGATATGAACCGGCGCTGCCTCAAGCTCAATGCGATCAGACAAGGCCAGGACATCCCCGAACCTGCCTGCCCAAAACAGGGCGAGAACATAGTCGTGGAAAATGTCTTTTTCCCAATTGGTTTCTTCCAACAGGCTCTGAAAAATGGAAATAGCCTCAGCGCCCCTTGACTCTCTCGCGAGGGAAACGGCGCGACGATGCATTTCTTCAACGGTATTCTGCATGGCCGAAGAATGGGCGGAAATAAAGGCCACCGCAAGGAATGACAAGAGCCATCTCTGCTTCAAAACGCCCTTGACGCGCTCCTTTGGGCGAACTGGTTGAAACGCCCTTGCATGTATCACAAGGGAAATGGCCTGAATCATTTATAACAACACTTTGCGGACGGTAGATGATTTGAGCGCCACCCCATATAAACAAACCATTCCTTCTCTAATAACCAAATTCGGAATAACCGTGCTGAACGTTTTGTCCTTCCGAATTCTACTCTGGCACCTTAGTATAATGAATAAACTTAAAAAGAGCAAGCGCTTCAAAAAGATAGAAATAGAAGAAAAATATATGCCCATCAAGAAAACACGTTGGGAAATCTCTATGTTGGATTCAAGTCCCTCAACTCGCCCGATTTCACCGCAAAATCCATGACTGAATATGGTATAGTTGAGGTTGCCATACATCAGGGAACCGGATCATTGGGGGGCTGGTTTTTGGATATCAAAAAGGGCGATTTAATTGGCAGGATTCGGGTCAGAGCCAAGCTCGGTCAGGGCGGCATGGGTACTGTCTACAAGGGATACGATGAAATCCTTGGCCGTTCAGTCGCCTTAAAGGTGGCCGACGCAGAAGGGGGCGTTCTGCCCCTGGACAAATTGAGATTCCTCAGGGAAGCCCGCGCCCTTTCACGATTGGACAACCCCAATATCTGCCGCATCTACGACCTGATTGAAAAAAACGATTCCGAAATTCTGGTTCTGGAGTACATATCCGGGAAAACCCTGAAAACGGCGTTGAAGGAAAAATCCCTCACCCATTCCGACAAGCTGGAAATTTCAAGAACCCTGGCCGAGGTGCTGCAAGCCACCCATTCTCTGAGCATTATCCACAGAGACTTGAAACCCGACAATATCATGCTCACCGATGACCGCAACCTCAAGGTTCTCGACTTTGGCCTGGCCCGGGATCTGGACGAAAACGTGCCCCACAATAGTTTCGACATGCCCATGGCCAATTTCAAGGACGACCCCGACGATTCGCTCACCATGCAGCAGGGCGGCATTTTTGGAACCCTCAGGTACATGAGGGCGGCATTTTTGGAACCCTCAGGTACATGAGTCCGGAGCAAGCCAGGGGCGAGGCAACCGAAGCGCCAAGCGACATCTTCTCTCTGGGCATGATTCTCTTTGAATTATTTACGGGCAAATCGGCCTATCAGGAGGGACTGGCACTTCCAGCCCAGTTATTTGCGGTTGGCCAGGGGAATATGGCCAACCTGGACAGCTTAAACGGCGATCTGGAGCCGGACCTGGCCCATTTAATCCGCGATCTCATTGCCTTCGAACCCAAAGATCGGCCCACAGCGGAAGAGACAAGCGCCAGACTTCAGAGCATCTTGGAAAAACCAGCCCGCATAAGGCGCAACAAACGACTCACCGTCGCCTCAATGGCCGCCCTATTGCTTCTCACAGCGTCTTTTTTTGGCATACGCTATTATTACGAGAAGCCCGTGCTGCTGGAACAGGACCAAACCGCCAATGTGCTGGTGCTCCCTTTCGCAAATCGCACGAACGA
Organism: Holophagae bacterium; assembly: GCA_050294955.1. Taxonomy (GTDB): domain Bacteria; phylum Acidobacteriota; class Holophagae; order Acanthopleuribacterales; family Acanthopleuribacteraceae; genus JBNKOV01. The sequence goes on along the minus strand of JBNKOV010000709.1, from coordinate 103 downwards.
TTCGTCAAACGACTGGGTGCAATGGGGTTTGAGAGACATGGTGGCGAATACCCTCTCCAACTCGCCCAGGATTGAGTGCATTTCCGATGAGCAAGTGAAAAAG
>JBNKOV010000708.1:0-3428 GCA_050294955.1 Holophagae bacterium | reverse complement strand
TCTGTGTAAAAACTCTTGTAGGCGGATTTGGACTGGAACGGGGTCAGGAGAAGGAGACAGAAGAGGATGTTCATTTCAAATCCTCCAGAAGAAAGAGGTCGTTCTCCAGTTCGAATTCCACATTAATGCGGGAGAGCGGCATCTTGGAGGAGACAAAAGCGTCTACGGTTTTGGCGCGACCTTCATAAGCGATGGTCAGGCTGTAATGCCCTTCTGGAAGCGTGAATATTTGAGGGAGCTTTGGATTGGGCAGTTCAACAGTTGCGCCGTCTTTGGTGGTGGCGCTCACAATCTGGCCTTTGGGGAATACGGTGACCAGCAGTTTGCCATTGGCGATGACCGGCGGAGCGGTGGTTTGGGAAAGATCGGGCGGCGGCGTGGGATCTTCCGTGGTTTTGGGTCGGGTCATGAACCAGCCGATAACCACGAGGGCCGCGACGGCCGCAATAGCGTAAAGCGCTATAGGTTTTTTCTTTTCGGGCGTTTCCGTCTTCTTGTCTTCCGGTTCTTTGTGTTTAACCGGTGTCTCGGTGGTTCTGCGTCTCGCCGGGGCCTGGGTTACTTCTGTGGCTTCATTTACCCGATAGTCTTGACGGGTGTTGATCTGGTCCATGGGCAGGGTGTGACGGTCGTCGCCGCCCATTTTCTGGTAAACCGCAAAGAGGGCCTGTTCGCATTCCCTGGCTGTTTGGAACCGATCTTCCGGACGTTTCTCCATCATTTTCAGGATGATGGCGCGAAGGTCGCGATCTAAGCCCGCGCAGAGCTTGTCGGGGTCGGGCGGTGGATCGTGGATGTGTTGGTATAACACGGTCATCCATTGGTCCGAGGTGAAAGGGACTCGGCCTGTGATGAGTTCGAAGATGGCGACGCCCAGGGAGTAGAGGTCGGAGCGACCGCTAACCTCTCCGCCAGCAGCTTGTTCCGGTGAAACGTAACGGGCGGTTCCCATGAAGGTGCCTGCGGCGGTTTGCCGTGTCTGATCCACGACCTTGGCTATGCCGAAATCCATGAGAATGCCGCGTCCCTTGCGGTCAACCAGGATATTGTCTGGTTTGATGTCGCGATGAATGATGCCTTTGCCGTGTGCGTAGTTCAGGGCGGAACATGCGTCTATGCCAATGCGGACAGCGGCTTTCTGGTTTAACCGGCTCTCTTTGCGCAAAAGGGCTGTGGCGGTTTCGCCCTCCACAAAAGACATGGTGAAAAAAGCGAAGGGCTCGCGGTGGCGTTTGCGCACCTCTTCAGAGACCCTGAAAATGTCCCAATAAGACTTTTTTCTAACTTCAAAAACGGTCACAATATTCTGATGATGGAAGTTAGCCGAAATTCTGGCTTCCTTCACGATCTGGTCGATGACGCCCTCGTTCTCCGTGAGATCTGCGTTCAGAATCTTCATGGCCTCGAGACGATCCAGATCCAGATTTCGAACGAGATAGACCCAAGCAAAGCCGCCTTTTCCCAGTTTTTTGATGATTTCGTATTTAAACTGATCTACTTTTCGGGTAGCGGCAGACTCGGCAGCGGGGGACTCTCCTTGAGTGTCCTCAAAGGTGTCCATTGCTGTAAGTACAATAGTTTCTTGGGTTTCTCCGATGGGGTTTTGGGGTTGATCTTCCGGGCGCTCTTTCACGGGGAACCTCGCAACAGTTTCTCACCCCTATTCTAACATCTGAGGGCAAACAGGTTGACGAACAAAAATGAATTTAACTCAATTTTTAGGAACTAGGCCTCTCCAGGGGGTGGTGATTCATAGGTCTCCACAAGCCACTCGCCGATATTCTTCTCCCTGAAATCAACGCCAATTCCATATACAGTCTTGCCCCCATTAAGGTATTTCTGTTGGTATTGTTTGTCTCGAATCTGTTGCAGCGCAGCCTTTGCGGAGCCTTGGAACTTGAACTCAAAAATGAAAACCTTGTCGGCCAGCTCGATAACGTGGTCTATGGCTCCCTTGTTTGTCTTCTCCTCGGCTCTGATCCTCACGTTCAACAACAGGAAGATGGTGTGGAATATGGTTTGATAATAGCGTTCTCGCGGTATGTGAAGTTCGTAGGGGATGTTGGCGAAGAAATGATGGGTTAGAATGGAGAAGAATGTGTCGAAATCGGTGTTCTCCAATGCATGCTCCAGTTTGTCCAGCCAGGAGCCGGACTGGCCTGCTTCTATGGGAGATAGAGACTCAAGCGTGGTGAAAAGCAGGGATTGCTCCACCTCGTGATTAGGGAAGCCAAGGTGGAAAGAGGTGTCTCTCAAGGAGCCAGAAACACGCTTTATTGTGAGGTACCCTGTTTGAAAGAGCAGTGTTATTAAATTGAGCCTTTCCATGTCAAAAGCTGGGGGCATATCGGCGCTTATTTTGTAATCGTAAAGGGCCTTCATCTCAAAAGAGCCCGGCTCGGCGAGGCGGTTCCTTAAAATCTTGATGAGAAAATCTGGGGAGCCCGTGGTATACCAGAAGTTTCGAAACGCCTTTTTTTGTAGTGCGTTAAGCACAGACCATGGATTGTAGACTGTTTCTTCGCTTTCGGAAAAACGGTACCCGTTGTACATCTTTCTCAATTCGGTTCGGACAATTTGAGGCGCCACTTTCAGCTTTCTGGCAAATTCCTTAATATGGGGTTCCAGAAAAAGATCAATTTCCTTGTCTGTCCACCCAACCAGAGTCGCCGCCTCCTCGCTTAAGGTGAGATCGTTTAAGTTATTGAGGTCTGAAAAGATGGAGACTCTGCCAAATTGCGCTACTCCGGTTACAAGCACAAACCGGATTACCGAATCCAGAGATTTGAGAACACTATAGAAGCGCCTTAATACGGCCCTAATGGAGCTGACGACTTCTGGACAATCCACATGTTCAATGATGGGTTTGTCGTATTCGTCTATGAGTATCACGACTCGCTGCTTCTTGCCCAAGGTCCGAATGAGGTCGGCAAAGGCGGTTTCAATGGGCAGGTTTTGGTTCAGCTCCAACCCAAATCCACTGGCCAGATGGTGGAGGGCATGGAGAATGCCCGATTCCAAAGCTGAGCCGTTGCTGTGAGAGATTATGGAAAAATCGAATCTCAGGACGGCGTATTCCTGAAAATTGTAATTGGACCTGGCGATGGCGAGATCTTGAAATAAGTCCTTTTTTCCCTGGAACAAAGCCTGGAGTGTGGAGATGAGTACCGATTTTCCAAATCGCCGAGGTCTCGAAAGAAAGTAGTAGCCTTTGGCGGGCTGGACCAATGACAGGAGGTGGGCTGTTTTGTCTACATACACAAAATTGCCAGTGCGAATATCCTCGAACGTTTGAATGCCGATTGGCAGTAACTGCATGACGCCACTCCCGATTTTCAGGTGTTAAAGCCCCTGGTTTTCATATCTTATCATGATGAAACGAGTGAGGAAACCTAAAGGGTCTGTATAATAGATTGTGTAAGTTGATT
>JBNKOV010000707.1:0-3431 GCA_050294955.1 Holophagae bacterium | reverse complement strand
AACTCAGACGCGACGATTGGTCAACTGGAGGAAGCGATCCTTGTGGAAAAAGACGGACGCGAACTTCAAAATCCCCAATATCGTTCAGATTACCTGGAAGATCTGGCCGCCAAATCTAATGGCCGCTTCTTCACCCTCAACCAACTGGACGAGATTCCAGATCGGATCCCCTGGCTGAAGCATGAGGAGTCGGACCAGGTTCGCTTTCCCATTTGGCGCTTCCCGGGATTTTACTTTTTATTGGCGTTCATGCTGCCCATCGAATGGTACTTGCGCCGAACGCGAGGCCGCCCATGAAGATCTTTATTTGTTTAATGGCATTTAACGCATCCCTTCTGGCCGATCATGTCATCATTTGTGGAAGCGGCGGAGATCCCGAGTATCGAGAACGCTTTACGAATTGGGGCTCTCAATTGAAGATGTGGCTGAGGGAGAATACGGACCGTAACGATGGCGTTCACTTATTTCAAGAGGCTGGGGGCGCCGATGATACGGCAGACGGGTTCACAAGCCTGGAGACACTGCAATCTTTTTTTCAGAAGCTGGCGAAGGAACACAGCCCGGACAAGAACCTGTTTATTTATTTGATTGGACACGGCAGCTATTTGCAGGACATATCCAAATTCCAGATTCCAGGACCCGATCTAACAGCGACAGAATTGAACCGCCTGGTGTCAACCGTGCCGTCCGAAAATGTGGTAGTGGTCAATGCAGCATCTTCAGGCGCAGGCTTTATAAATGAATTGAGCGGACCTCATCGAATTATCTGCACTGCAACCAGATCAGTAGGAGAAAAGAGCGCGCCTCAGTTCATGGCCCACTTCCTAGAAGGGCTGAAGGATGGAAGCGCGGACAGGAATCGAGACACCCGTATATCAGTGCATGAAGCAGCCTCTCAAGCAGCGGCTCTCACTGAGGCCTGGTACGTGGGAACGGGACTTATTGCCACAGAGCACGCCATTTTAGATGATAATGGCGACAGTCTGGGTTCACGACTCCATGACTTGGATCGCGGCCCTGACCGCCCCAAAAACGATGGGGAGCGATCCAAGAAAGTCTTTATTAAACCGTTTTCCTTTCCACCTCAAGCGCCACAGGAACTCATAACAAGCTACCTCGAAGCGATGAAAGAGGTCGAGGCCCTTCAAGAAAAGAAGGGCGCCCTCTCCCAGGAGGCCTATTATGGCCAATTGGAGCAGAAAATCCTTGCGGCGGCCCGCCTGCACCGTAAGATTCGCAATTTCGGCGCACAGAACGAACCGTAGAAAAAGGGTTACCTGGAAACCCGCATGAATTCTTTGTAGGATTTATAGTCGCTACCCTCATCGTCAGGGGCGATGATCACATCGTAGAACTCATAGTTCACAGCTTCCATTGGAACCGATTCTTTAAATTCAAGGGTTTTGAAGCCATAGTTGCCCACGCCAGACAGGTCCAAGATTTTCTGAGTAGACCACAACACCTTCTGGTCCCCATCAAGGAGCCTGATGATAACGGTCAAATCCTGAAGATCCATGCCGCCGGTGAGGTTTTGGGCGTTAACTTCAAAGGTGGCGTCGCCCCCGGAAGTAACCGCCAGATCCAAATCCATCTTTACATTACGTCTCAAAGCGCGAACCTGGTCATGGGGATCGGGTTGTGAGCAAGCGACGATCATCAATAAAGTGGTGAATGCCAGTATTCTATTCATTGCGTTTCCTCTTTTTTCTGTTCTTTTTCCATCAACTCAGCGCCCTTCTTCTGCTTCTTTCGGATATACCATTTGGTAATCCCCGAGTTTTGGACGCCGTAAACGACCTCATACAAGCCCTCATAGAGAGATGGGTCGTTGACCATCATGGCGGCGCTGCCGTCGCCCTCATCTATTTTCTCAAGAATTGAAGCCAAATGGTAGCTTGCTTTCTCCAGGTTCTTGGCGACACGCTCTCCATATTCCTCATCTTGAGTCATCCGATAGAGCAAACCCCTTGATTGGGATAAACTCTCCACATAGGCTGTGCTCGAATCCAGCAGGCCATTCAGTTTAACCTGGAAATCCTTTTTCATGGCCTCATCGGTCATTAGCGCGGGAAGCAGCCCCTCTCCGCTTTTGTATTGCTCCATGATCAGGCTCAGGTCCCGGACCAAAGTTTCCATGCCGGTCTTCAGATTACGGGCAAATTCCGGATCTTTAAGCATAAGAGACATTGCATTGTCGTCGTGATCAAGATAACCCCGCATAAGAGCAATGATCTTTTTTAAATCGTCAGCCATGTCCTTGTCGCCAATTAGCCGTTGCAGCGCCCCGTCTTCCTTGGAGATCTTTCCCAGAATAAGTTTGAGATCATCCGTGATTTCAGTAACGTCCGCCACCATGTCCGTACCCTGAGCGAGCAATTTGTCCACGTCCAACATCTTGGCCGAGGGTTGAATAAAAGCACCCTCTTCTAAAATGTCCACAGAGTAGTTGGGGGTTACCAGCAGGATGGACTTATCCCCCAAAATACCGATGGACTTGATTTCTGCCCGGGTAGAGGTTCGAATATGATTTTTTACGGATCGGTGGACCGCGATGGTGACGATAATAGGAACGGAACCCAAGACTTCCGTATCTTCGGACAAAACGATCTTGGTAACCCTCCCAATTGGAACCCCATTAAAATGAACGGGGTTGTCTACAGCCAGGCCAATAACCTTGTCAAACTTAATTTTGTAGGAGACCATCTCCTGAAAACTTCCGAGGTAATACAGGGCTCCACCCAAAATGATCAAGGATAAGGTGAACATCAAGCCCACGCGAACTTCCCTATTCAAGTTTGCCTCCTTCAAGATAGGCTTTCAACATTTGATGGTCGGAGCGTTTCGCTTCTTCCAGGGTACCGCAAAAGGCCAGCCGCCCCTCTTCCAAGAAGGCCAGCCTGTCAGCCACATGGTATGCGGTTGACATGTCGTGGGTTACTACCACCGATGTGATATCAAGCTCTTTTTGCATTTTGCGAATCAAGCGGTTGATGGTTTGGGTTGTGAGTGGGTCGAGGCCGGTGGTTGGCTCGTCGTAGAGCACCATTTCCGGTTTGTTGATGATAGCACGGGCAAGGGCAACCCGTTTCATCATGCCGCCCGATAGATCGGAGGGGAATAAATGTTCCACCTTCTCCAACTCCACCCGAGCCAAACTATCCCTTACGATGGGTAGTATCTGTTCGTGTTTCAGGTCCGTATGCTCCAACAATGGGTAGGCCAGGTTGCTGTAAACATTCATGGAGTCGAATAAGGCGCCGCCCTGAAATAGGTAACTCACCCGTTTGCGTATGGGATAATAATCCTGTTCCTTCAAATGACCAATGTCTCTGTTTTCAAATAGGACCTGGCCAGAATCGGGCCGGATCAAACCGATCAACATCTTGAGCATTACAGATTTGCCTGTGCCGCTGCCGCCCAACACCACCAGG
>JBNKOV010000706.1:0-3432 GCA_050294955.1 Holophagae bacterium | reverse complement strand
CCCAACCTGAAGTCCACCAGATATACGTCGTGACGGTTGCGGGCAATGGTGTCTTTGGCCTTTTCAAAATTGGTTTCCCAATCCAGATCGTAGGCGACCTGATCGATTTTGGACAACAACTTTCGGATGATGATGAAATCGCCCTTGTTGTCGTCCACAAGTAAAACGTTGACACGGTCTTTGGACATTCTGGCCTCCAGGAAGAACAGGTCCGTGTCCCATCAACAAATGCTAAGAGCTTCTGCTGTTTGTATGACTGACGCCAGCCCGTAGAAAAGCCGCTCTCCAACGAGTTTCCTCTAAACATCCATGCCGTGGTTTATGATAATATGACGCCCATTCCCCGGGACAGGTTGAGGAACGGGGGTTTGCTCCATTCTATGTCGCCTTGTCGTATCTGTAAAGGGAATTAGTGGGTTCCTTCAGAATAGGGCAGCATGACGGCGAAGGTGGTTCCCTTGCCCGGCGAGCTTTTTGCCGCAATGGCGCCGCCATGACGATCCACGATTTTACGGCAAATCGCCAGGCCAATTCCCGTACCGCTGTATGCGTTTCGGGGATGGAGCCTTTGAAGAGGATTAAAAATCCGCTCGGCGTTTCGCTGTTCAAACCCAATCCCCTTGTCTTTCACGATGATCTTGCAGTACGGTTTTGAGGAATCAAACCCGGTCCCGGGTTTGGGATGAAAAACATCGCCAGTAATGATTATTTCCGGGGGAAGATCCGGAATATGGAATTTCAGGGCGTTGCCAATGAGATTCTGAAATAGCTGACGTATCTGCACCTTATCAGCAAGGACGCAGGGCAGTTTGTCCACCTTGATCTCGGCGCCGGCGTCTTCTATCCTCAGTTTATAATCGGAGAGGATATCTTCCATGACATCATTCAGGTCTACATGCCTGGGCGGCTTGCCTTTGGTGGTGACCAGCGAGAGATCCAGCAGGCTGGCGATGAGTTCTTGCATGCGTTTAGAGGCGTCGCACATGTAATCCAGATATTCTCGGGACTCCTCGTTCAGAGCGTCGCTCAGTTCCTCCTCCAGCAATTTGCCAAAGGCGACAATCTTGTCCAGTGGTTCGCTGAGATCATGAGAGGCGACAAAGGCGAATTGCTCCAGCTCTTTGTTGGAGCTGGCCAACGCCTCGGCCCGTTTATTTAACTCAAGCTCCATCTCCTTGCGCTGCGAGATATCTTCCAACATTACCAGGAACCTATCGCCTGGACCGCCGTCCAACATGGCCAGTTTCTGGTTGCACCAAACCTCGACGCCACTTTTCCTCAGGAACCGCCTCTCGCGAACATCTCTCTCGTAATCTCCTTCAATCAAGTCTCTTAGCACATCGCCGTTCTCAAAGCGATCCTCGGGATGGGCCAGGGATTCCAGGTTTCGTCCAATGAGCGCAGCGGGGTCAAACCCCAATATCTTTATTACGGCCTTGCTGGCCTGCTCGATGACCCAGGATTCGGTGATAATCAAGATGGCGATGGGCGAGGACTGAAAGATGGCCCTAAAGCGTTTCTCGCTTTGTTCCAGTGCGATGCCAGCTTCCTGTCTTCGATCCACTTCCTGACGGAGCTTGCGATTGCTTTCTTCCAGCTCCCCTGCTCTCTGCTTGATCTCGTTCTCAAGCTCATCGTGGGTTCGCTTCAGGTCCTTCTCCAACTGGGCTCTTTTGGTGAGGTTCTGTACGAGCGCCACAATGCCATCAACTTCGCCGGAGCGGTTGGTTTGAGGCACGTAGGTGATAAACGCTTTAAAAATAATGCCTTTATAGGGAACCTTCGCCTCAAAGGTCACCCGCTCGCCGGAAAGGGCTTTTTCCAACATCTCCCTGATTTGTTCATAGCCCTCCGCCCCGAGAACCTCCTCCACAGTTTTCCCATAAACCTCTTCAGGAGGCAGGTTTAGCAATTGCAGATACTCGACATTGGTGGAACGATATCTCAAGTGGCGATCCAAGGTGATGGTAAAAAGGGGCAGGGTTTCAAAGTACTGAGAATCATCGTCTACGGGCTCTGTTGCAGTAGGTTGCCCGCCAGAAGTCTGCTTGCGCGTGTTCAACCACAGAAAAAGGAAGCACAGCAGGCCGAGAAAACAAACCCAAAAGGCGGGCCGCCAGGGTTCTGAACCGTCGCTGGCCCAAGCTGGCGGAGCCAACGCGAGGAAGAGCAAAACCATGAAACGAAAACCAAGATGCATGAAACCATATCCTTAAACAAGGGTTCTTTAGTAAGGTCTATTTCAACGAGATGTTTATTCCTGGCCCGTGTTTTTATTTCAATATTCGCTGACAAGCCCACATCTACTTTATCGTTAAATTTTCCGTTTTCGTTAACCCTGAATTCATGAAAGTTTTTTTCGCCACATGACCGCGTCAACCCCTTGCAGCCCCAGAATTTCAAAAAACCTTGGAAACCATTGGAGGAGAAAGGTCGGTTCGTTATAGAATGCTATCATCAGGTGGTTTATGATCGCCAGAAGTTTACGAAGGAGTGGTTCATGCGCCCTATACTATCTAGTCTATTCATTTTCATAATCATGGGAACAATCATCGCGCAGGAGCAAGAGCACGCGCCGGATCGCAAGGAGGGAGACGGTCCCTTCAACCGTTTGATCCTGCGAGGCGGCATCCTCATAGACGGCGCTGGCGCCCCGCCCGTGGGTCCGGTGGACATTGTGGTGGAACAAAACAAGATAACCAATATTCGCAAAGTCGGCTCTCCCGGCTTGCCCATCGACGAGAAACGCAGACCCAAGGCGCAAAAGGGCGACAAGGAACTGGACGTTTCGGGTCATTATATTCTGCCAGGTTTTGTGGATATGCACGGCCATATCGGCGGAAAAGCTCAGGGAACCACCGCTGAATACGTCTATAAATTATGGATGGGCCACGGCATCACCACCATCCGCGATCCGGGCAGCGGCAATGGTCTGGCCTGGACTTTGGAAGAGAAGAAACGCAGCGCGGAGAATAAGATAACAGCGCCAAGAATCAAGTCCTACGTGGCTTTCGGCATGGGCCATGACGGTCCCATCGCGACGCCCGAACAAGCTGTGGCCTGGGTGAACAAGCAGGCCGATGAGGGCGCAGACGGGCTTAAATTCTTCGGCGCGCCGCCTCAGATCATGAAAGCAGCGCTTAAAACTGCGGCTGACCGTGGTCTGCGCACCGCCATGCACCACGCCCAAATGGATGTGGCTCGTGTAAACGTTGTTACATCAGCTCGTTGGGGGCTCACCACCATGGAACACTGGTACGGCCTGCCCGAAGCTATGTTCCACGACCGCACCATTCAAGACTACCCGGTGGATTACAATTACAGCAACGAACAGCACCGTTTTGGCGAGGCAGGCAAGCTCTGGAAACAAGCGGCCGATCGTGGAAGCGAGACTTGGAACGCCACCATGGATGAGCTTTTGGATCTTGGCTT